>JBOFTL010001166.1:0-13491 GCA_051652045.1 Microcoleus sp.
TGTTTCTGGGTGTTGATATGGGTGGAGATTTTTTGCCGCATACGAGTTGTCAGGATTTAAGAACAGGATATCAAAAGGGTTTGTATGACGTTCAATCTCACGGTTTCAGTCACAAAAGATTAACTAGATTGAGCGGTAAAGATTTAGAGTTTGAAATCGCTAATTCTAAGTCATCTTTGAGAAAATGTATGGAAGATTTAGACAAAAACAAAGTAATCGGCGCTCACATAGCTTATCCCTACGGAGCATCCGATTGGGAAGTAGAACAGATTTTGCCGAAATATCATTTAACTGGCTTTTTGTACAATGATGGTTATCTCAGAGTGAAGCGGTTGAGAAATAATTACCGCATCTCTCGCATGACTGTTAGTAAAAATATGTCTCCGTCTGAGTTGATTTATATTGCTCAAAGGGCTTCAACTTTGAAAAAGAAAGGGTTATTTTGATAGTTGATAGTCGATCGTTGAGAGTTATAGTGCGAGCGTTCCCGCTCGCGATCGATTGATAGTCGATCGTTGAGAGTTAGCGATTTCAATTGCCAAGTCATCAACAAACAATTTCGATCGCCCCCAACTAAACACCGATCGTATTCTGCCATATTTTAATACTTTTATCGCTACTACCGCTTGCCAAAAACTCACCTTCCAGGCTAAAATTAACTGAGTAAACAGAATTTGTATGACCTAAAATATTCCCCAGTTCTTGACCGTCTTTTACCCGCCACAGCTTGATAGTTTGATTGCTGCTGCTAGCCAAAACATCGCCATCAGGACTAAATGCGATCGAATCTACATACCAGGAATGACCCGCGATCGTTAAAACTTCTTGCCAATCTTTAGCCCACCAAATTTTGATAGTATTGTCGTGACTCCCGCTGGCTAAAAACTCGCCATTCGGACTGAATGCTATGCAGCGCACGCAGTCTGTATGACCTGTCAGAGTGCGAATTAATTTCCCATCTTTGACCCGCCAAATCTTAATAGTTCTATCCCAACTGCTGCTAGCAATAGTTTCTCCATCCGGGCTGAAAGCCACACAATAAACTAAGTTAATATGACCGGAAAGGGTGCGAATTTCTTGTCCGTCTTTGACGCGCCAAATCTTAACTGTTCTATCCCAACTGCTGCTAGCAATAAAATCTCCATCCGGACTGAAAGCTGTACCGTAAACTGAGTTATTGTGACCTGCAAGAGTGCGAATTTCTTGCCCATCTTTCATCTGCCACAATTTGATTGTTTTGTCGTGGCTGCTGCTGGCAAGTATCTCTCCGTCGGGGCTGAAAGCTACTGTATAAATAGAGTTTTTGTGACCTGTTAAGGTAATGATTTCTTCTCCGTCTTGGACTCGCCACAATTTTATGGTTTTGTCATCGCTACCACTAGCTAAAATTTCTTCATTGGGGCTGAAAGCAACAGAATAAATTAAGTTTTTGTGACCTGTTAAAGTGTGAAAACATTGCCAGTTATGAGTTTGTTGTTGGGGTGCGGCGGGAGTTGAAGTTGGTTTAACTGGTTTGGTAATTTTTGGAGGAGTTTGAAGGGCGATCGCAACTTGTGGATTCAAATCTTTTAATACTTCAACCGCAGTTTGATAGCGGCGGTTAGTAGCATTTTCAATCAGTTTATCTAAAATTTGTCCTAATTCGTCGCTTATCGGATTGTTAGATAAATACTGACGCCAAATCCAGGCATCCTCACCCGGATCGAACAGATCGAAGGGGGAAACTTGAGTTAGTAAATACAGACAAGTTACACCTAAACTGTACAAATCGCTGGCAAAAAATGCTTTGCCCCTGGCTTGTTCCGGGGCGATATATTCGGGACTACCGATGCTGGTTCCTGTTTTGAGTAAAGCCGTACCCGTGGCAATTTTGGAGGCACCAAAATCAACTAAAACTAATTGCTTGTCAGGGCGGCGAATGATGTTTCCCGGTTTAATATCTCGGTGAATGACATTGTGCGAGTGGATGAAATGAAGTAGGGGAAGTAAACTGTTTAATAACTCTCGAATCGAACTGTCTGTAAATGCGCCTTCTGCTTCTACTATTTGTGCTAAATTTTGTCCGTCGATAAATTCTTGCACTACATACTGCCGCCCGTCTTGGATGGAATATGCTAATAATTCGGGAATTTGCTGGTGTTTTCCCAATTCGTCCAATCGCATTGCTTCTTGTTCAAAAAGTTCTGCTGCTTTTTTGCTGCTGCGATTGCTTGCTGATGGGATGAGGTGAGTTTCTGAGGGTAAAAATTGTTTGATGACGCAGCGGGGTTTTGATGGTTTGTCTTCGTCAACGGCGAGTAATGTTCTGCCAAAACCTCCTTGTCCGATCGCCCTTATCGCCCGATATCGATCGCGCAATAAAAGTTTCGATCGACAGTTTCTGCAAAGTTTTGCGGTAGGTGGATTTTGCGGTTTCGTACAATTAGGATTTAAGCAATAACTCATGCGATTTTAGATTTTAGATTTTAGATTGTTTGATTGAGAGATTGGAAGATTGTGGGATTGGAAGATTGTCGGATTGATAGATTGTGGGATTGTTACATTATTTGATTGAGAGATTGGGAGATTGGGAGATTGAGAAAGGGGGAGAATTACCAATTACCAATTACCAATTACCAACTCTCACTTTTCAACTATAGCCGATCGCATTGCTTTGACTGTTTCGGCATCCTCAATTCCCACCCAAATAGACTTGCCTGCTTGCCAATTACCCATTATTATCGGGGTGATATAAATTTCCGATTTACCCAATTGTCGCTTTTCCATACCCTCAATTCGGATTTTTTTCGTTACTATTTACTCGGACGCTATACAATTTTAGCAGAATCAAGTTGCTGTGTTTGCTGTAGCTGGGGCGATTTTGTTACCAAATATTAAGGGTTATTCGTCTCAGTCTTTTTCAGGGGACAGCAAACAGCCGATAGTTGTCAAACAATTTTAGATTGTAGATTTTGGATTTTCGATTTGATTTTCGATCGTACATTTAAAGATCGACGATCTAGTGTCAACTGTCAACTGTCAACTGTCAACTGTTTACTATTTTTAAAACAAGAGTGAAGTGCTATGAAATCAACTACTCGCGTACTTAAAGAATGGAATGCAGCAGTGAATGCTTTAGAAAATGGCAAAACGATCGTCCTGCTGCGTAAAGGAGGGATTCGCGAACAGGGCGGACATTTTAATGTAGCTGACAAGCAGGTTTTGCTGTATCCGACTTTTGAACACCAACGGCCGGATTTATTAAAGTCTGATTTTGCCAGTCAAGTAAAGACTGTAGAATCTGGCTGGCATCCAGAGACAATTAGAATTGGCAGTTGGGCTGAAATTACCGATAATTTTTTGGTGGCTTGGGAACCCGCGATCGCGGGGCTTTTTTCCTACCATATTTGGAACGATAAATTTATCAGCGATCGCCTGAAGTGGAAACCAAATCAGCCAATTTCTGTTTTATTATTGCGAGTTTACCGTTTAGCTGAAATAGCAGAAATTCCGTATATTTCCGAATACGGCGGCTGTCGGTCTTGGATCGATTTGGCTGCGTCAATTTCTCTGGAGGGAAGCGAACCTGTTTTGAGCGATCGAGACTACATTCAACAAGCAAATGAAATTCGCAAGATTATTGCCGATCCGCAGAATGTTTCCTCCTCTATTTAGTTTAAAATGAGTTCAAAGCATCGCGATCGACTCTCAACTCTCAACTATAGCGATCGCAAATGAATCATAAATCTTTAACCCCACCCCAGCCCTCCCCTTATAAAGGGGAGGGAGCAAGAAATTTACAAATGATTTGCGATCGCTATATGAGGGCGGGCACGGGGGCATCGCCCCTACTCTCAACTATCAACTATCAATCGATCGCGAGCGAGGACGCTCGCACTACAACTATCAATCGATCGACTCTCAACTCTCAACTCTTCCTTTTTCAATACCTCGTGCAATTTTTCTTAATTGAAATTCACTCTATAGTTATAGAACCAATTCATTCTGAGGATAGAACACTTACTAGAAAATCAATAATAACCTGGTAGAGTAATTAAAAAAACAGGTGAAAATCATGGCATCACAGAACCCTCCAGACACTCGGCAAGATAGTGCAAAATATAACCCTCAAGATAATCCTGGAACCGAAACAACTGTACCAACCACAGAAGAAGGTAACACTCCAATTGATGAGAGATATCGCATGACTGGTCAACAATCCGATGGTGATGTCCGTCCCGGTAGCGAACCTGAAGCCCCTGGAGCCGCTGACAAAGTTGTTGGTAGTCCCAATCAAGGAACTGAAGCTCGTTAAATAGTTGATATAGCGATCGCAAATGAGTCATAAATTTTTAACCCCACCCCAACCCTCCCCTTGCTAAGGGGAGGGAGCAAGAAATTTACAAATGATTTGCGATCGCTATAGTTAATGGCAAGGTTTTTAGGATGGGATTTATACCCCACCCTAAAAACAGTTATAGCGATCGAAAGCTATTAAACTCAAAATCGAGATTAACAAGATTTGATAAAATTTGGCACATCTTTTCGTTCAGCAGCTTAATTTATATTTTTAATTGTTGTTTTTGAGAGATTTTTTTCGATCGCACCCAGTCCGAAATCGGCAATTAATGCTATTAAAGCTGCCGGAATTGCCCCGGCAAAAAGCAATCGATCGTTCACTGTAGCAACTCCTCGAAAAATAAACACTCCCAAACCGCCGGCACCAATTGCAGCGGCAATAGTTGCCAGTCCGATCGCAGTTACTGTCGCAACTCTAACTCCTGCTAAAATCACGCCCAATGCTAAGGGAATTTCTACTTGCAATAGCAGTTGCAAATCTGTCATTCCCATACCTTTTCCCGCTTCACGAATTGCCGGATCGACACCGATAATTCCAGTATAAGTATTGCGGATAATTGGCAGTAAAGAATACAGAGTGAGGGCAATAATTGCGGTGCGATCGCCGATTCCTCCCACTACTGGTACTGGAATTAACAAGCCAAATAATGCTAAACTGGGAACAGTTTGCATGATGTTGGCAAATCCTAAAATAGGCTTTTTCAATTGCGGTTTTCTCGTGACTAAAATTCCGAGGGGAATCCCCACGATAATAGCTATAAAAATTGCAACAGTTACTAAATATAAGTGTTCGATCGATCGCTGAAACATCTCAGCACCGTACCGATTGAGGAATTCTACCATCAGGCTCTCACAAATAGAGAATTAGCAATCGACAACAACTAATGACTAATGACTACTGACTAATGACTACTGACTGCTGACTAATGACTGATTTTAGATAATTCCAAACATTCAATAAATGCACGTGCCTCTGGGTGCGAAGATTTGACAAATTCAGCAGGCGAAGCCAATTCTACTAACCGTCCTTCCTGCATCAAACCAATTCTTGAAGCCAAGAAAAAAGCTTCTTGAATGTCGTGAGTTACCAAGATCACAGTCTTGCCTAGCTGCTGCTGCAATCGATCGAATTCCCGCTGCAATTCTAAACGAGTAATTGGATCTAAAGCACCAAAAGGTTCGTCCATTAACAGCAACGGCGGATCCGCAGCAAGTGCTCTAGCAACTCCCACCCGCTGTCGCTGTCCGCCGGATAATTCACGGGGGTAGCGTTTGGCAAAATTTTCCGGGTTGAGATTAACTAATTCTAACAGTTCGCGGACGCGAGATTGAATGCGCGAGCTTTCCCATCCTTCCAATTTCGGAACTAAAGCGATGTTTTGCTCGACCGTGAAATGCGGAAACAAACCAATTTCTTGAATTACATAGCCGATTTTTCGCCGCAGTTGAATGGGATTCCACTGAGTTGTGAGTTTTCCCATGACGGTAATTTCACCGCTGGTAGGTGTCAGCAAATTATTAATCAATTTCATGGTGGTTGTTTTACCGCTACCGCTGCGTCCCAGCAATACTAAAACTTCTCCTTGCAGGACTTTGAAATTCAGTTTATCTGCTAAATTTCTGCGGTTGAGGCGGTATGTAACGTCGAAGCATTGGACGGCTACTTCACTGTTATTCATGAGTTATTTTGGCAAGCTTGGTTGTCAGCAATTTTAACTAAGCGATTGACAGGTGACAACTGCCTATCTACAATCTACAATCCGGTAACGATTTTCAATTTTTTATTTAAAATTTAAAATCCAAAATCCAAAAAAGAGAGAGAGTTACTATTTAGTAATTCTAACAGCAATGACCTGCATTGCAGACAAGTTAAGTTTTTGAGTAACTCGCGAATTCCTTCTAGTGTTGTAGGGTAGCTAGCACCGATAAGTTCGGGATTTACAGCGGCTGTGGGGTGCAATTCAGCGACAAAGCCGTAGAGTTTTTGATTGGAAAACGAACTATTAATTGCCCAGCCTAGATTGTTAATAGGAGCAATGCGGGCGATCGCATCTTCTGTGACACCCAGTTCCTTTTTAATTATACCCGGAACTGAGTCGGCTGCCGTCTCTGTGGCAGCAACGCGACCTCCGGGAAAATCGAGAGTTGTCTCTCCAACTCCAGGACGATACATCGGTACGGGAAACAAAAATTTGTTGTCTTGAATTGTTAAAACTATTACGGAATCTGCCCTTTCTACGCGCCAGTATTCGACGATTTGCCCTTCGGTAGTTTCGAGATGTTCCGCGATTAGTTTTACCCAGCGAGAGTTAATTTCTACTATGCGATCGAGTGTTTTCCAGTGGGATTTTGTTGCTGTTGAGTTCATGATTTAAATAGTTGATAGTTGAGAGTTGATAGTTGATAGTTGATAGTTGATAGTCGATCGTCTTTCGATTTGTAGGGTTCGACCTCAAACTCAAATAACGCCCGATTGCATATTTGAGTTTGAGGTCGTTCATGTGCCCCCGTACCCGCCCTCATAGTTGAGAGTTGAGAGTCGATCGGTGAAAGTTGTTAATTGTCAATTATCAACTGTCAATTGTCAATTGATAGCCATTTTTTTCTCTCTGTTGTAAAGTTTTACTACAACAACGCACTTTTACAAAAATAATTCTGTATCATAAATTACATAAAGGATTAGTCGCCTGTGCGCTGCGTCATTACAACCCCGCAAGGAGTGCAGGCTCTTGGCTCGAAAGGAGTAATTTATGAAACTACAATCTGATGTTCGTACAGGGGAACCGCAAGTGACGCAGGCGAGCGCTGCGAGCTCTAGTTATTGGGAAAAACTCAGCGATCGATCGAACGTTCCCGCACCTAAATACGTGCCCTCTACCTGGGTCAAATTGTACTATCCGCCTACCGCATTCAGCTTTGATGAAGCGTGGCTGTTGTGTCAGTGTACGGAGGATAAATGGCTGGCTTGGATTCCTGACTACGGTGAAATCCTGCTGAGCGCGCATGAATTTTGCACGATTTAGACAACTGCTAAGATAAAACTAAACTAAGCGATCGTACCCGAGATTGTAGGTGCGATCGCTTTTAAATAGCCTGAGTTTTATAGTTCGCTTATTTAAATCACGATTCAAAACATTCTAAAATTCGGAAATTGAAATTCCAACACAATTATCAAATCATCAAATCTCAAATCTCAAATCTCATCGATCGCGCTAAAATCGATCGAGTCGATCGGCCGTAAGATTCGGCATCAGGATCTTGTATGGAAAGAGGTTTAATGTGGCTACCGCTGCTGGCAATTTTTATCTGGCTGGCTTGGGCGGGATGGAACGAGTATCAAAAAGTCGAAGCTTATCGGCCTTGGGCCGCACAATTCGCTAAAGCCAAATACGATATTTATGCTGTACTCGCTCAGGAAGGAGATAATTTAACTTGGGGAAAACCTACTCGCACCGGGCCAGTGAATTTGCAAACTTTTTCGTTGAAAGATGTGCGGTCGCTGCGGCTGTTAGTTAACGGCGCTGTGGTAGATTTAGAAAATCCACCGAATTCCGGAAGTGCGATCGTCCTAGAATTTTTGTTAAAAGATGCTGCTGCGGTGCAGGTTCCGTTCACAGAAATTACTCTAGCGGCTCAATGGGGAAAGCACTTGCAGCAAGAATTGCAGCGCTTGCTCTAAAATCATTGAGTCAGCGAAACTTCTCTATTATAGGACTGACGCACTGCCAACAAAAAAACCGAGTTTTTTAACCGATATTCACGGTTTTCAACAGTAATTAAGGTAAAAAACCCGTTTCTGGCTTCCCGTGCGTAAGTCCTAAATTTTCTTTTCCTTCCCCCTTCCCCTTCCCCCTGCGAATGCAAATACAGGAATTTTTACGGCGCTATCAGCAAGGAGAACGCAATTTTGCTCACATTGACCTCAGCGGTGCTAGTTTAAGCGGTGTTAACCTGCGAGAAATAGACTTAACTGGCGCTAATTTAACAGGTGCAAATTTAAGCTGGTCTTTGTTGAGCAATGCTAAGTTAATAGGGGCTTGTTTGCGTCGGGCGGATCTGCGCAGTGCGGGGCTGGCTGGGGCGAATTTGGAACAGTCAAATTTGAGCGGTGCAAATCTCGAAAAAGCCGATTTGCGCCTTGCTTGTTTGATAGCAGCAGATTTAAATTGGGCCGCACTTCCCGAAGCAGATTTAGGCGGTGCTGACTTGCAAAGAGTTAAATCAGATCAAATCAATTTAGAAAGAGCTAAACTCGACGGCGTGAATTTAATGGCGGCGCAATTGATGGAAGCAAATCTCAATCGCGCCAGTCTTGTCGGTGCTAATTTAACTGGTGCTAGTCTGCGGGAAGCGCATTTGGTAGAAGCGAATTTGCGAGAGGCAATTTTAAGCGGTGCAAATTTAATTGAAGCCGATCTCAATGGCGCTCAAATGCGATCGGTAAATTTAGTTGAGGCTGATTTGCACCGAGCGGTACTGGCGGGGGCAGATTTAACTGAAGCCGTGCTCGACAGAGCTGATTTGAGCCGATCGAATCTGGCTGGTTCTTATCTGCTAAAAGCAAGTTTCAAGAAATCACATTTGCTGCGATCGAACTTACAAGGAGCGTATTTGTTGCGGGCGGATTTGAGCGAAGCTAATTTGCGCGGTGCCGACTTGCGCGGTGCCGATTTGAGCGGTGCTTATTTGATGGATGCGATGTTGGGAGAGGCGGATTTAAGAGATGCTTGTTTGATCGAGTGCCGTTTGATTCGGACGAATTTGCAGGGAGCGCAACTTACGGGTTGCTGCATTCAAAATTGGCAAGTTCAAGATGCTGATTTATCTAAAGTTGATTGTCGCTACGTGTTTACTAATTTTGATTATACTGCAAAAACTCCAGCAAATCGCCGCCCGCCCGATCGAGATTTTGAGATGGGAGAATTGGGAAAACAGCATCAAGATGAAAGTTCAATTATCGAGGTGTATTTTTCCACCGTTCCTAATTGGGAGGCTGTCGTTTTTACCATAGCTGGAGTAGAGTTAGAAATCAGCGAACTGAAATTAAACATTCAATTTTTTGAATCAACAGGAGAACAGCATTTACTGCGACTGAGTGCAAGCCGTTTGGTGAACGGCAAAATTTTGGGCGATCGAATTTTGGAAATTTATCCTGATATGTTAGCAAAGGTAGTAGGGAAGCGAGCTGAAATTTTGGGTTTGTTAGATTTGGGAGTTCCTAGTAGTAACATTGAGGAACAGCCAGCACCCCAACAACCAAGTCATAATGAAGTATTGCAGAAAAGACAAGCAATTTACGAGCAAATGGTGCGCCAAATTTCGTTTATTTTGATGTCTCAAACGCCGGATAAGTTCACTCTCAGCGTGCAGCGACTGTTAGACTATTTGCATCAGCAAGGTGTCTCGACTGAGGAGATCCAGAGGAAGGTTATCGGACAAACGATCGCCCAGCGTGCTAAGCAAGATCCTAGTTTTCGGGAACAGTTACTGAGGTGGGAAAAAACGGCATCGGAGCGCGTTCGCTGTTCGGTAATGGGAGAAGCAGTACGATTGGCAATCTCTCTTTTGTGGGAGTGAGAAGAAGGAAGAAGGAAGAGGGAAGAAGGAAGAAGGAAGAAGGAAGAGGGAAGAGGGAAGAGGGGAGAAGGAAGAAGGAAAAAATAAGGAAAGTCTCACCCTAATTTCATATTGTATTGAGTTCTATCGAACTATTGTTATTTATCGAATTAAAAATGTTGAAATCCTTTAGCGATCGCCAGTTTTTCATCTGCATAAATACCAGTGTTATCTATCAGCAAAATTTCCGAACCATCGGTGATTTCGCCAACGATCGCGCTGCTGGTTCCCAATCTTTGAACCAACTTTTCAGCTAAGTCTGAAGGCAAACACAAAACTAACTCGAAATCTTCACCTCCGTAAAGTGCCCAATTCAGTGCTGTTTGAGGTGACACTATTTGCTCGATCGCGCGAGGTATCAGAACGCGCGATCGCTCAATTCTAGCTCCAACTTTACTCATCCGGCAAATTTGGACGATCGCATCTGCCAAGCCGTCGCTGCTATCCATTCCCGCGATCGCAATTTTCGCATTTGCAGCATCCAAAATTTCCCACAGTACCGGCAACACATCCAGCCTCGGAATGGGTCGCTGGTGAGCGAGAATTAGAGAAGTTCGATCGACTGCTGAAAGATTTTGCCCCAATTTTGAATCTAGCAACAATTCCAATCCCGCGCGAGAAGCACCGTGAACGCCCGTAGCTACAATTAACCAGCCCGCAACCGCATTTCCCCGGCGGATGGTGCGGTGGTGTTCAACTTCTCCAAAAGCAGTAATTGCCACAGTTACAGCGGGCGATCGGACAATATCTCCTCCCACGATCGGGGTATGATATTGTTGCAAACAAGCCACCATTCCCCGATAAAACTCTTCCACCCACTCCACATCAGTATTTCCAGTAATTCCCAAAGCCACGGTCACAGCTAGAGGCGTTGCTCCCATCGCAGCCAGATCCGACAAATTCGCCGCCGCCGCCCGCCATCCCGCATCACTAGGCTTTGTAGTGCGATCGCTAAAATGCACTCCATCTACCAACATATCAGTAGTTATTGTTAAAGAGCGATCGGCTTGAGTAGTTATCACGGCTGCATCATCACCAACTATTTCCTGCGGACAAAATCGCTGTAAAATAGTTAAAAGTCCTTGTTCTCCAATATCTTGAATTTTCATCAGCACAAAAGTTCGTATTACCTAAGATATTTCACAAAAAATCCAGTTTATTCGATCGCACCCCAGCCCCGAAACCGGGTTTTTACGAGCCAACTTTGCCGCAGTGAAACAACTCTCAAAAACCCGGTTTCTTCTCGCGAGATTTGTGCGATCGCGCCAAAAAAAACAGTTTATTCGATCGCACCCTTGCCCCGAAACCGGGTTTTTACGAGCCAACTTTGCCACAGCGAAACAACTCCCAAAAACCCGGTTTCTTCTTGCGAGATTGGTGCGATCGCGCCAAAAAACCCAGTTTATTCGATCGCACCCTTGCCCCGAAATCGGGTTTTTACGAGCCAACTTTGCCGCAGCCAAACAACTCCCAAAAACCCGGTTTCTTCTCGCGAGATTTGTGCGATCGCGCTCAGGGAAATCCAAGATAGGATGGGGATTGAGCACACTTCGTCGGACAGGATGAAGCATTTGGATATAAAACATCGCATTTTTAACATGAATTGTCGCCCAAATGCTTCATCCCTACAAGTTATACCGCTTTTCTAAAACCGTGCAAAAGTAGAGCGATTGTAACCAATAATTACCAATGCCCAATGCCCAATCCCCAATTCCCAATTCCCAATTCCCAATTCCCAATGCCCAATCCCCAATCCCCAATTCCCAATTCCCAATTCCCAATCCCCAATGCCCAATCCCCAATTCCCAATCCCCAATCCCCAATTCCCAATTCCCAATTCCCAATTCCCAAAACAACAAAATTCAATTTTTAATTCCCGTCGCAGCAATCCCCCGAATAAACTGACGCTGACCTACCAAAAATAGCAATACCACCGGCACAGTTCCAATTACCACCGCCGCCATCAACAACTGCCAACTGCTAGTAAACTGTTCCTGAAACTCAGCTAAAACTAACTGTACGGTTCGCAATTCCGGCTTGGTTGTAAACACCAGCGGCTTAAACAAATCGTTCCATTCCCCAATAAAAGTAAACAAAAACAGCGTCACCAAAGCCGGCCTAGCCAAAGGTAACATCACCCGCCACAAAACCTGCCAGCGATTAGCCCCATCCAACACCGCCGCCTCCTCCAACTCCACCGGAATTGTCAGAAAATACTGGCGCAGCAAAAAAATTCCAAAACCGTTAGCCGCTGTGGGTAAAATCAGCGCCCCGTAGGTATTCAGTAAATGACCCCACTTCAAAACCAAGAAAATCGGAATCACCAAAAGTTGAAACGGAATCACTAGAGTTGCCAATACTGCCAACACCACAGCCTGCCGCCCCCGAAACTTCAGCCGGGCCAAAGCATAACCCGCTAAAGCAGAAGTCACCACCTGAAAACCAGTTACCGCCAGGGCGACTAAAGTAGAATTGGCAAATGCCAGCAGAAAATTTCCCCGCCGCCAAGCCTCCTGATAGTTTGCCAAAGTTAAGCCTGCTGCCTTGACACCGACACCAGATGGTGATAATGAAACCCAAAATACAGCAGCCAGTGGCAGCAGCACCAGTCCAGCACCCGCCAGCAACAAAATCAAATTCACTAAATCCCATACTTTAGACCTGTCGAAGCCTTTACCCATCTCAACCTCCTAGATACTTCGGTTCGTTGTGAAACTGGACTAGCACGGCCGCCACCAACTTCTGAATTAATCGAAAATGCGCAGCCTGTGGGGTCTGATACCCGATCGCCCCCAAAAGCCTGTAAAACTGATAAATTTATTATTGAAAAGACTTAAAGTGTAGTGTTGCTTCATTACAGTTAAAATAACTTTACAAGGAACGACGCTGAAAGTCCCGCAACGAGAGTTAGGGAATTGCAGTCAGGAGTAGACTTGAGTCTACCAGTTAAAAACAGCCACAACCTCATCTTTGAGGGTCGAGCGAGTGAGTAGCGGTCGTCTGGCACGGCTTTGAAGGAACGAACTTGTTGGGGATTCATCCTCAAAATAAAAGTTTGTCCTGAAGAACTCCTGCGTATCGACTGCCGGAGAATGTCAAAACTGTCTTAACATCCCAAACTCTACTTGCTATTTGCTCATTTGCAATCAGGAGACAACATATTTATGCCCCAGCTTGAGGCCATCCCAGAAATTGACTTTCAAACAGCAGCTTATAAAGACGCTTACAGCCGAATCAACGCCATTGTGATTGAAGGCGAACAAGAAGCTCACGACAATTACCTGCAACTGGCCGAACTGCTGGCTGACAACAAAGAAGAGTTGGTAGGCTTGTCCAAAATGGAGAACCGCCACATGAAAGGCTTTCAAGCTTGCGGGCGGAATCTCAAGGTAACGCCGGATATGGCATTTGCCAAAGAATTCTTTGCCGAATTGCACGGCAATTTCCAAAAAGCCCGCGCCGAGGGTAAAGTTGTAACTTGCTTGCTGATTCAATCACTAATTATCGAATGTTTCGCGATCGCAGCTTACAACATTT
>JBOFTL010001167.1:0-9901 GCA_051652045.1 Microcoleus sp.
GTATGTAGTTGCGCTTTAGCGCTCTTTCCCGATCTAAGCTAAGAGCGCTTTCATCGCAACTACGTACCTTGACCCAGACGCGAACCAACCTTTGAGCGATAATTTTGGTAGTTTGAGATTTCCTATCCTGACAATAAAACCGCCCTGCTACAGATGATTTGAAGGACAGCATCAATGGGGCACTCGCGCTTCCAAAATTCCACGGCTAAAATTTGGCATTTTTTACAAAAATTAATATTTTGTCGTAAAGCTCGATCGACCGCACAGTAAGAGTTTGCAGCATCGCAGCGAAAAAAGTTGGCAAATTTTGCAAAAAACTTCCCCACTCCTCCTGATAAGTAAATGTAGGAAGAAAGTTGCGGCCGCACTTAACTATGAATGACAAGCACCAAGCCTTCCCAGGGGAACCCGACTTATCTGCTGTGACTGATGCTGTTGGCGACTGCGACTTCTGTGAAGAGGAAGGCGGTTTATCCGCTGATACCGATGCTGTGGAAGAGAGCAAATCTTGCCGTCTCGAAAACAAGCTCGTGTATCAAGAATTCGATCGGTTGTTCGTCCAAATTTCTCAAGAAACATCTAACATTTGGCAGCAAAAGCGTTTGCGGCATCAGCTTTTTCTTGAGATGACAAATTCAGGCCTCATCTGGAAAGAAAATGTACCTTACTATGAAGATGCTTTGCAAGAGCAATGGGAGTTTTTCTTCAGTAATTTATGCGAATCACGTACCGGAACTCAGTACGATCGAACTCGCAGTAATGTGATGACTTGGTTCAATTACTATTTGAGGAGGCGGCTGCAAACTTTTCGGCAAAAAATACAGCAGGAGAGAAGCAGGATAAATACTTCAGAATCTTTTTCGGAAAATGGAGAAGCGATCGATCCTGTGGCAAATATCCCCGCGCCCGATCGAACTGATTTTGTCGAGCAAGCTCAATTGTTTGCCAAAATAACTAACTGGATTGAAACTAATCCAAATGGAGTATTAAACGAATTCATTAGAGGGCGGCCGGATTTAACTTGCCAAGTTATATTAAGGATGTCTTTATCAGAGTTGAATTTCGCCAACCTAGCTAAAGAATTTTCCTGCCCCTATCACACTTTGTACAGCTTTTACAACAGAAAATGCCGTACTAAATTGCGAAAGTTTCTGGAAGACAGCGAATTTTAATCATCAAAGGAGCGAACAATGTTCTCAAATAATATCGGAAAACAAACCTTGTCCATGCCAATTACCCAAGAAGCAATTCGTTGGGCACGGCAATTTGCTTTCCAACAGCAGCACCCTCAAAAAAAAGAACAAATTTATCTCAACACTTTGGCGGTGCTGGCCGTCCGCAATTACTTAAAAATTTTAGATATAGAAACAGATTTAACTGAATGCGATAGTTGGAATTCAGCAATTCGCTTGTTTGAAGATGTAGCAGATTTGTATGTTAAAGGGTTGGGAAAAATTGAATGCCGTCCGATTAGGGGTGTACGCCAGCAGCCAGAAAATGGTAAGGAAAGTTTGCCCGATTTACCTTCAAGTTTGATAGTGCCGATCGAAGCCAGACAAGAACGCATCGGTTACATTGCCGTAGGGATTGATGAAGAGGAAAAACAAGCGACTTTGCTAGGATTTTCTCCGACAGCAGATTCTGGTGAATTGGTGTTGAATGAGCTGCTTTCTCTTGATGATTTATTAATACATCTCGAAGGTTTGTCGGAATCAAAAATTAACCTGCAGCAGTGGCTGGTAAAGGCATTCACAGGTGATTGGCTGTCCCCAGAAACAGTATTTAACCTGCCATCAGAAATCGATCGCGAGCTAAGCAAAAGTCCGATACCGCCAAAATCGGGAAACTTGTTCAAGAAGGCAGTTGAAACCAGCAAGCAGAAATTCCAGCAGGGAAAACAAAATATCAATAACCTAATTTCTCCTCATGAAAAACTGAGCTTTGCATTCCGCAGCGGTGGCAGATCGCAATCGGAAAATCGCTTGCTGGAAGATCGAAGTAATGCCAGTATATTTCCCGAAGCTGATGTGAAGCGAGCCAAGTTAATTGACTTCGGAATGCGTTTGGGAAAGACAAGTGTTGTTTTGTTAGTTGCTATTGTCGAAGAGGAGGATCGCAGTATCAAAGTTCAGGTGCAATTGCATCCCGCGATCGGAGAGAGTTATCTGCCAGAAAATATTAAACTGTCTTTAATATCCGATCGCGGTAAAAATTTGCATGAGGTAGAATCAACAATTCAAAATAGGCGTATTGTGATGAATGATTTTTACGCCTATCCAGATGAGAGCTTTCAGATCCGAATAAGTCTTGACGATCTCAGCATCACAGAAAAATTTGTGGTATGATTTTTTCAATCACTTTAGCTGCTGCTAATTCTATGAATTTAAGAGTCAATTTGACTTTAGGAAGCGGGAATCTAAAGACCGGATTTCCGCACATTATAGCGGAGGTTAAAACCAGCGGAGTTACCGAGAACAAATTTATAGGAAGTTTGCCTTCAGCACCAGCAGTTGAGGAGATGCAAAGAAGGTGGAAAGCTATTTGCGACGTGCAAGTTGGCAGAATTAATTCTCGAATTAAAATTAAGAAAACGGGAAAAACGAATTTTTCTGAAGACGATCCGGCGGCTGTATATCAAGGTTTAAATGCAGTCATGAACGAGTGGCTGGCTAGCGAGGGATTTCACCGTGAAATTGAGGAGAGATTGAGAAATGCAATCGGCACAATTGACTCTCGATCGACAGCTTTTGAAATATTTCTTGAAAGCAGCGATCCGGAGATTTGGGAATTGCCGTGGGATGCGTGGAAATTTCGCAAAGATTATCAAAATTGCGAGATAGTCAAAAGTTCATCACAGTATAAAAAATATCCCAAACAGGCGACTGTAGGAGGAATGCCTTTGCCTTCACGCGGTAGAATTTTATGCGTGTGGGGTAACAGTCAAGGAATCGATCTCAAAAAAGATAAGAAAAGTATCGAAAAATCAGTGGGCCATCGCTGCGAATTAGAGTTTCTCAAACAGCCTGCACCTGAAGCTTTGCGCGCGTATCTTTTAGATGAAAGAAACTGGCAAATTTTATATTACGGCGGACACAGCAACAGGAATGCTACTCACGGATGGTTGGACATCAATCAAACAGAATCCGACAATACTGTTACAGTCGAATATTTAAAAGATAGTTTAGAACAATCCATTTTTAAAGGCTTGGAATTGCTAATTTTAAATTCTTGTTCCAGCTTGGGATTGGCAGCAGATTTGGTGGCAGGAGGACTGCCTTTACCAGCAACAATCGTGATGCGCGCGCCGATACCTGATGAAATAGCTCACGATTTTGTCAAGTTTTTGTTTAAATATTTAGGTAATGATGTACCGCTGTTTTTAGCAGTGCGAAAAGCTAAAGACGATTTGCGCAAATGGGAATCGGTGTTTCCCGGTGCGAGCTCGATTCCGGTACTCTGCCAGCAGCCGATATTTGAGGGAATAACTTTACCGCAAAAGGTCGATCGCCCTGCAGAAACTGCGGTAAATATTGCGAGCGATTTCCCCCAAAATAGCTCCGCTTTACCCTCGAATAACCAATTGTTTGTTTTCCCATCTAATTTGCTCCGTAAAATCGGCATCTGCTTAGCTACTACTGCTAGCACTTATATGTTACTGGGTCCGACGATCGCACCTCTAGCCAATAAAATCGGCATGGAAAAACACCGCAAAAATCAACCTCTAATTGCTGGAGCGTACTACAATTTAGCAACTTTCACAAATTTAAATTACGCGCAACCTTACTATAATTTATCTATTTTGTGCGACGATTTGAACGATGAAAAATGCGCGTCAGATGCGATGCAACAAGCAGCATGGCGGGGACTTCCCGATGCTTACGCTCAAAGATCGCGATCGCTTTTGTTAGAAAATAAACTCGATCGCGCTTTAAAAGCGATCGCCCTTTGTTTGGAACATACAAAACATGATGGCGTAAAATCTGCTTGTTTCAAAAATCGGGGTTGGGTGCGATTGAAGCAAAATCAATATAAAGCAGCAGAAATAGATTTAAAAACCGCGATCGCGATCGACGAAAACAGCCCGGAAGCTCAATGTTTGTTAGCACGGGTGCTGGAAATTAAAGGTCAACCCCAGCAAGCATTAGCACACTGGCAAAAAACTCTTAAAGATTCAGATTCTAGCATACCAGAACAAGATGAATGTCTCCAAATAGCCAAACAACGTTTGCAAACAACTTTACAAACAATAGGAAATAAACAATGAAGATCGGGAGTGTAATTATTATCGCTTTAAGTGCGATCGCACCTACCGCTTTAGCAGCAACTAACAGAATCTCCAACGGACAAATCATTCATGCCAGTGGCGAAGTGCAACTAATGCGTCAAGACGGCAGAATTGTCCGCCCTACTGCGGGCACGCCGATTTATCCGGGAGATAAATTGCAAACAACACAAAACGGACAAATAACCATTCAATGTGCGGATTTAGGAATCAAGTCGATCGCCCCTGGTGAAAATAAATTAAATAGCTGTTTGTTAGCTAATAATTCAAAAAAATGCAGTGAAGGCTTGATTAAATGTCCCAATCGAGGCGACGACAGAATTATTTGGAATAGCACGCCAATTCCTTATATAATCAGTCCGAGACGCACGAAATTACTTAACAGCAAGCCTATTTTGCGCTGGAATTCAGTTGCTGGTGCGACTAGCTATAAACTCAGCCTCCGTGAAAATGGAGCGAAATTAAACTGGGAAATGACTGTCAGCGGTACGGAGATTGCATATCCGGGAGAAGTGCCGCTGAAACCGGGTGCTAGCTACAAGTTGATTGTCGAAACTAACACTGGTATTTCTTCAGAAAGCGCTGTGGGGGAAGGAGATATCGAGTTTAGCTTGTTGGATGATAAAACAGTAGAAAAAGTTAAAGAGGAAGTAAGGGCGATCGAGAAACAAGTAACGAATGAAAGCGCAAAAAAATTAGCAATCTCTAATGTCTATCTTAACGCAAGTGCGATCGCCGAAGCGATAGCAGCTTTAGAAAGTCTGCTAAAAACTGGAGGGGAAACACCGCCAATTTACCGGGCTTTGGGCGATTTGTATTTGGAAAACTTGGGATTAGTGCCGCAGGCGCAAGACTATTATTCAAAGGCGATTAATGCGGCGAAACCTGACGATCTTGAGGAGTTGACAGAGGCCAGGTACGGATTGGGGCAAGTTCATGCTGCGATGAGAAATCATCGGGAAGCGATGGGATATTTGCAGTTAGCAAAAGATGGATATCAAAGTTTGGGAGATGTGGCGATGGTGGAAAAGATCGGGAAGCAATTGCAGGATTTGCAAAGAAGGGAAGAGAGGAAATAATCAAAATGATGTTAATTGTTTTTGTAGGGGCGGGTTTCGATAATCGGTCGATCCGTATCAGATAAGTTGGCGAACCCGCCCCTACTGACTATTCTTTGCGCTCGACAGCCACAGTCAAATGAGCTACAAAAGCCCCTACAGTAGCGAGTGCAGCAGCGATGGGAAACACCACAGCCCCCGCAACACCACCTACCAATCCAGCCATCAGCGGAATGTCTGCCAAAACCCGTCCTTGGGAATTTTTAATTACCAGGCGGCGGAGTTTTCCTTGCTGAATTAATTCTTTGATTCGGGTAATTAAAGAGTCGCCACTAACTGTAAATTCTTCCACTCTAACTTGCTCTTTCGTTGCAGATTCTGAAGCAAAAAAGGGAGTTTCAACTGTTGTGTTAGCTGCATCGGCGGCCGCTGCTGTTTCGTCTTGCAGGATAGTTACTTTTTGTTCTAGTTGTGAGTTCATTTTTTGTAGGGGCGGGTGAAAACCGGCCGTTGAATTTCTATACTTTTATCTTGGACGATCGCCCCCTGCAATGACAGCCAAGAAAACCCTACAACTTATGTTCGTACTTTCCACCCACCCACCTTTGCGGAAAACTTTATGGGAGAAGGGAGAAGGAAGAAGGAAGAGTTGATAGTTGATAGTTGATAGTTGAGAGGTAGGGGCGGTGCCCCCGTGCCCGCCCTCTTAGTCGATTGATAGTTGATAGTTGATATTTGATATTTGTCGCCTTGACAAAAATCCATCGTTACATACAGCTAACCTTGTTGGGTTTCGTTCCTCAACCCAACCTACGCACTATTTTGAAACAATTCATCGATACATAAAGTAAAGGTGCGCAGTGCGCACCCTACGGTTCGATTACAGTGCGATCGCAGTTCGATCGCGCTATTACTCTCGCTGTCAACTATCAACTATCAACTATTTTATTTGTGTCGGATGTAGTCGTAAATTTCCGCATAATCCTTCGCTGGATACTTCCACGAGTAGTCGCAATTCATCCCTTGAGTGGCAAGTTTTTGAAACTCTTTAGGATAGTATTCCCACAGTCCGATCGCCCGATCGAGCGCTGATTCTAAAGCGTAATAATCGCTTTGATAAAACACGTAACCGTTGCGTTCTTCCGGCAAGTGGCGGGTATCATAATCGCGATCGAACACTGTATTTACCAAACCGCCAACTCCCCGCACCACAGGTACAGTACCGTATCTCATGCCGATCGTCTGAGTTAGACCGCAGGGTTCGTAATTGCTGGGAACTACAATGATATCCGCACCCGCATAAATCAAGTGCGACAGTTCCTCGTTAAAACCGAGTTCTAAATGACAGTTGGGATTGTCATTCAAAAACTTTTTCTCATGCTGGAAATGCGCGTTAATTCCCGCTTCTGTAGCCGAACCCAAAAGTACGAACTGCGCGTTTCTTGCGAGGGAATAGTACATAGAATGGTGGACGAGATGCACGCCTTTTTGCTCGTCCAAGCGACCGATAAAAGCGACAATTGGCTTGTCAGAATCTTCCAGCATCAGTCGCTCGCGCAAAGCTTTTTTAGTTTGAGCTTTTCCTGTCAGATCGTCAGCAGTATAATGGTGGGGAATGTAGCGATCGGTTTCGGGATTCCACACATCGTAATCGATGCCGTTGAGTACCCCGCGAAACTTCGCTTGATGCAAATGCAAATTATGACCCAAACCGTAGCCGAACTCACCCACATGAGCTTCCCAAGCGTGGTGCGGCGAAACAGTAGTTACAAAATTCGAGTAATTAATGCCACCTTTCATAAAGTTAATCGCAAACGGATTGAAATTATCCCGCAGGCGATCGTACTGAAAATAATACTCCGGTCTGTGCAAACCCGTTGCTGCCAAAATATCGCCGCCACCCATGCCTTGATGTTTGAAATTGTGAATGGTATAGCAAACGCGCTGGTATTCCATCCAATTGTATTTATATATTTCAAACAGCATGACTGGAATTAAACCTGTTTGCCAGTCGTGACAGTGGATAATATCGGGACGCTTGTTGCTTCTGAGTAAAAATTCCAAAGCCGCTTTGCTGAAGAAAGCAAACCGCATATTATCGTCATTGCAGCCGTAATAACAGCCTCGATTAAAAAAGTTATCTTGCGATTTAGGTTCGATGAAAAAACACAATTGGCCGTGCACCCAGCCGCAGAAAACATCGCAAATAATTGCGCCGCCGTACCAGGGTACCTCCAAATCCCGATAGGCATCGTGAAGTCCCCAAATATGGTCGTACCTCATGCAGTCGTACTTGGGCAGAATAATCTCGACGCAGTGGCCGGAATTCTGCAACTCGCGACTCAAGCCGTAAACTACGTCGCCCAAACCTCCTGCTTTGATGACGGGGGCGCACTCCGAGGCAATTTGTCCGATGTACATTCTTCCTGCTTGCTCCTGGATGAATCAAAAAAATTTGCTTAACTTGACAAAAGTATATATTTTATCGCCCAATAAGCAAGTCGGTCATCGGGCATAACAGGCTGAGGATCTTTCCAGAAGCCGATTTTCGGGCTTTTGCGCTTCGAGAGAAAGTTTTCGATCGCATCTGTATTGACGCAGGTATCAAGATCGAGAACCTGTAGGGGTCGATTGATACCATAGTTTAAGTATATTTGTCAAGCAAATATTTTCAAAAACTTTTTCGGAATTTTCACGAAAATTTTTCCCTTACTACTGATAACTGATTGTCAGACAGCTTATGTTTGGCAGCCAAACATCTACTCAGGGATTTGATCTTGAAAATTCAACCAGCAAATGCCGTGTCCGGCATCAATTCAGAGACTATTTAGGAGGTGTTCGCTGATGCCCGACACCAACAATCAGGAGAGTAATTTAAGTCAACAACTCAAACAGCTAGTAGTTGAAGCTTGTTCGCATCCGCCCAAAAGCTTGATGCGACGGCAAAAACTCAGCGAAATCGTGAGGCTAATTGTGAAATCTGGCAAACTTTGGCAAGAAAACACGCCTCATTATCACGATGCCCTGCAGCAAACTTGGATGTATTTTTGTCGCAATGTTTGCGTTTGCGAAGAGAATACCACCACCAAAGTTTTCGATCCGAATCGGGCCAGCGTTATTACTTGGTTGGACAAATATCTCAAGATGCGACTGCACGATTTCTGTATCGAAATAACAGAGGAGAACGCTAGACGCAATTTTAACTTAATTGTAGAAGACTCAGCAGAAATTAACCCGATAAATAATGTCGAAAATCCGCCGACTCATTCTGACAGTCCGCTAGACATTCTCGAAGAGACAAAACAATGGGCTATTACAGATCCTGATGGCGAGTTGACCAGCGTTCACATCAAAGAACGTCCCGATGTTACTTGCCAAATCTTAATTCTGAAGCGTCTTCCCCCGGAGGCTTCCTGGAAAAACATTGCTGATGAATTTAAGTTGCCACCGGCAACCGCACCTAACTTTTATAAAAGAGAATGTTTGCCCCGCTTGCGGAATTTTGCTAAAAAGCAAGGATATCTGGAATAGTTGACAGTTGACAGTTGACTGTTGACTGTTGGGGGATTCCAAATCAGTTGAAAAAACAATCCACCTCAATAGATGGGAGCTAATCACCCTCGATATTTGGTAATTGTTAATTGCTAATAGCTTATATCTGTACTTCACTTAATTGAGAACATTTCTCTGAAATTCTGTTTTTGAATTTCGAGCGTAAAACCATATTTCACAGAGGAGAATCGCGATGAAGGGCAACCTTGAAAATATCAGGCAATCATCTATTGTACTGCCGATCGCCACTGCTGCACTGTGGTTGGCAAAGGAATTTTCCGATCGAGCATATCTTGCAGGAGTGATAACTGAAGCAAAAAAAGATCGAATTTATTTCAACACTTTAGCGGTATTTGCCGTGAGAGATTACATGGAAATGATGGATGTTCCGATCGACTTAAATGCTAGCGATAGTTGGAACTCCGCCATGCGCCTTTACACTGATGCAGCAGACTTGAAATTAACTCAATTAGGTCATTTGGAATGCCGTCCCGTGCAGTTAGATGTCAAGTTGGAAAAGTTTTGCGATATTCCGCTGGAAGTACCGGACGATCGCATCGGTTTAGTAGCAGTTGAACTCGATACCGCAAGGAAAGAAGCTACTTTACTGGGATTTATGAAAACTGCGATCGCTGGAAATTTGAAAGTTGACAAATTGCAAAGTATTGACAAATTACTAGAACATTTGGATTATTTGGAACGCCGACAAAAACCCGTACAACTGCATCAGTGGTTGCACAACATTTTTGATGCTAGTTGGCAGGCTGTAGAAGATATTTTAGTATCGCGATCGCCTAGTTTAGCATTTCGTCACAACCGGGCGATCGTGCGAGGCAAGATAATTCACCTGACAGGAAATATCTCGGAAAGAGCACTAGCAACTGTCGATTGTTTGCCACCCAAATCTCATGTATGGAGAGAGGCCACAGAAGCAACTCAATCGGTAGCTTTGCTGGTGGCGATCGAACCTATAACCGAAACTGAGACTAATATTAAAGTACAAGTGCAC
>JBOFTL010001168.1:0-14915 GCA_051652045.1 Microcoleus sp.
ATTAATCTAAAGAGACTTGGGTTGGACATTTTCCCAAGTATAAAACGCCGTAACGGGAATCTTTCTGTAGTAGGAACTATGGATAACAGTACCGTGAAGGAAATTTTGTATACCCTTCATCGGGCTGCAAAGATGCCTAAATCATAGCTGTACTGCGAACGTTACCGATCGCGATCGATCGACAGGACGCGAGCTCGATCGATGGATTTACTATTTTGCCAAAGTTTATGAAATTACGCCCCGACTAATTTAGCTAAAACAGCGGCAAATTTAGCAGGTTCGATCGGCTTTGTTAAGTGTGCGTCGTAGCCGGCAGCGATCGCCCGATCGCGGTATTCCTCCCCAGCATAAGCTGTCAAAGCAACAGCCGGCAATCGCTGAATTTTAGCAGATTCAGAAGCTCGAATTTTGCGGATTAGCGAATAGCCATCTTCGTCCGGCATACCGATGTCGCTGACTAAAATATCCGGCTGCAAGTCTTCTAAAATCTCGATCGCCTCTGCTACCGAAGCTGCCGCGATCGCACTTGCACCGCACTCTGCCACCGCCACTGCCAAAAACTCGCGGTTGTCGGGTTCGTCGTCAACTACCAAAACCTCCATACCGACGAGAACTCCGCCACCCAAAAGTTCCTGCTGGCTGGGGTCACTGGGAATAGAAATCTGACTCGCTGCATTGGAAAGCTTGGCGGTCGATCGATCTGCCGAAGTCTGAAGGCCTTTCGCCTTCAATGGGGGCTGTTTGAGGGGCAGCGATACAGTGAATGTCGCACCTTGACCCTCTCCAGGACTTGCAGCCGTTACAGTACCGCCGTGAAGTTCCACCAAATGCCGGACGATCGCCAATCCGAGTCCCAAACCCCCCTCATGCCTGGTAATCGAACCGTCGGCTTGCCGGAAACGCTCGAACACGTAGGGCAGAAACTCCGCAGCAATTCCCTTGCCGGTATCGCTGACTCGAACTTGCAAATAACGGGGTTCACCATTTCCCCCCACCGCCAACGCCTGCAATTGGATATTTCCTCCCGGTTGCGTAAACTTGACAGCATTACTGAGCAAATTCGACACTATTTGCTCGAATTTCTGCGCGTCGCCCCACATCAGGCTGACTCCGGAGTCGAGTTCCGATCGCACGATTACAGACTTGGCGTCGGCGGCAAAACTCACTGAATTCAGAGCTCCCTCGATCGCCTTTACCATATTGAACCAGCCGGGTTTGAGAACCAGCTTGCCTTGAACGATCCGCGAAACATCGAGCAAATCTTCCACTAACTGCCTCTGAACCTTTGCCTGACGCTCGATCGCTTCTAGGGCCCGCCCTAAAATCGCTTGGGTATACCCGCCTTTGCGAAGCATCTGCGACCAACCCAGAATTGTATTTAAAGGCGTCCGCAGTTCGTGAGAAAGAGTTGTCAAAAACTCGTCCTTGAGACGGTTGTTAGCCTCTGCTTGAACCCGTGCCGCTTGTTCGCGTTCCAGCAGTTGGGCGCGTTCGACTTCAGCTTGTTTGCGTTCGCTGATGTCTACATTTACCCCAATCATCCGCAGGGGCTGACCTCGATCGTCCTTAAATACAGTTGCCTTGCAAGCAATCCAACGCACCAGGCCGTCCGCACGACAGATGCGGTACTCAATATCTACTTGCCCGCCGCAGGTAACCGCCACCTGAATTTGCTGTTCTGCAAAAGTGCGATCGTCTGGATGCAACATTTGCGCCCAACAATCATAGCTGCCGCCAAAACTGCCTGTCGGCATCCCGTACAAAGCCTCTAACTCCGGCGTCCAGGTAGATTCGTTAGTTTGGATATTCCAATCAAAAGTTCCGATTCCACCTGCTTGCTGGGCGATTTGCAACCGTTCTCGATCGTATTTTAGTTGGGTCTGCACCCGCTCGATTTCCGTCAAATCGATGTAGAAGCCCGCGATCGTCTCCGGTTCGCGATCGCACCCGTCGAGGGAGGCGGCGCCCATCAGAATTGGTACCCGGCTGCCGTCTTTGCGGACGTACTCTTTTTTAACCGGAGTAGCGACGCCCTTAGCCCGAAGTTCTTGGGCCGCCTGCGCGTCGAGGTGCAAGTATTCGGGGGGGGTCATCCTGTCCCACCGCACAGTCCCTGAGAGCACGTCAGCGCGGGTGTAACCTACCATTTTCAGTAGGGTGTCGTTGGCGTAGGCGATGCGGCCGGTAAAATCCCCGATCGCCACTCCAAACACATCTGCTTCAAACAACCTGCGGAATATCTGTTCGCTGTGGCGGATTGCACGTTCTGCTTGCTTGAGATCGGTGATTTCCTGCACTACCGTACTGATGCCTAACAAAGTGCCGGATTCCTCCCTGACTGGGTAAAAGCTGACCAGCCAATCCCGCAGGACTCCCGGCTGTTGGATGGTGGCGGCTTTCAATTCCATGTCGAGTGCGGGGGTTTGCGTTGCCAAAACTTGGCGGTAAATCGGTTCTACTAGATCGGCGACTTCTGGAATTGCTTCTCTTACGGTGCGCCCGATGTGTTCTGCGATCGAACGGCCGTTAATCGCAGCCAGGTATTCGTTCATCCGCACGTACCGCAACTCGGTATCGACAAAGCACAGTCCGACCGGTGCGGTATTGTAAACTAAGTTGAGTTCTGCTAGCTGTCGCGCGATCTGAGCTTCGTTTTCGCGAATTGTGTTCTGGGCTTGTTTGCGATCGGTAATATCGAGGACGAAGAATGAGCCTTTGTCTTGACATCCGCTAAAGCACGCGCCACCGACTAAAACCGGGAAGCGGGAACCATCTTTGCGAAGGAATTCTTTTTCAAAAGGCGCGCATTTTCCTTCTGTTTGAACTTGCTCGAAGGCGGCGCGATCGAGTTCTTGCTGTTCTGCTGGAGTTAAGTCCGGCCAGCGCAAATTTCCCAAAACTAGCTCTTCTCTGCTGTAGCCGAGCATTTCTAACAACACGTCGTTAGCCTCAGTAACTCGACCGTTAATCTCCCAGAAACCGATGCCGATCGTGTTCGATTCTAGGACGCTGCGGAACCGCAGTTCGCTTTCTTGCAAAGCTATTTCTGTCTGTTTTGCCGCAGTGATATCTGTGAGAATGATGCCAGTCCCGATAATTTCTCCACTTCGATCTTTTACCGGATAGTAATTGCCGAGCCAGTAGCTTGATTCTCCTGATTTTTTCGCAGGTTCGCCGCTAATTTCTAGATTTAGAATTGGCTCACCCGTATCTAAAACTTGCTGAATTATAGGTGCATATTTGGTGGCAGATTCTGGAAGTATTTGGCGGTAATCTTGACCTAAATGCTGTGCGGCGGACAAGCCGTTTAGTTCGGCTAAGACTCGATTGATGCGGATGAAACGCATTTCGCGATCGAAGAAGCAAATCCCTAAAGGAGCGGCTTCTAACAGCGAGTCAATTAAGGCAAATGATTGGGATTTTTCAGCTAATGCTTGTTGTGCTTCGGCGTAAAGTCTGGCATTGTCGAGGGCGATCGCGACTCGGTAAGCTAGGTCTTCTAGCATTGTCATATCTGCGACATTGTAGTGGCGACCTCCTTTGGAGGTAAAGCAACTAATAGCACCCATGACTCTACCGCGTGCGGTTAGCGGTACGCAAGCGTGAGAGCCGATATCGAGCGATCGCAGCATTTCCATTTCTGTTTCGCTTTCAGCGGCTGCTAGTATTGCTTCATCAACTTCGGGAATTAATTCTGATTTTCCGGTACGAATTACTGCTGGATAACCGCTAGCAAAGTTGGGGTCGATCGGGTTGCGCATTCTCAATTGATTTAGAGTGTCGATCGCGCGAGAATCAGTGTGAGCAACTGCTGCTTGTCGCACGATACCGTCAGTTTCAATTAAGTGAATGCAGCACCCGTCTGCTACAGTTTGTACTGCTAGTTCTGCTACATTTTGCAGCACGGTTTCGCCGTTAAAAGCCGTTGCGAGCATTTTACTGACTTCTGCTAAAAAGGCCGATCGGGCTTGTTCTGTTTCTGCTTTTTCTCGAGCTGTTTGTTCTATTATCAACTGAGCTTTTTGGATTTCTGCTTGTTTGAGTTCGGTGATGTCGCGGGCAACAATTAAAGCAGTTTCCGGAGTGCCGTCTTTGTCAAATTCGGGAACGACTCGGGATTGATAATTTCTAATACCGTTGGCTGAGGGTGACTCAAATTCTATGATTTGTTCTCGACCAGTTGCTAATACTTTGTTTAGGGTTGCATCCCACAATTGACACAGTTCGTCAGGAATTCCTATTTCTTGGCTGGTTTTGCCCAAAAAGTAGGAAACGGGGATGCCTTGAGTTCTTGCTACTGCTTCATTGACGTAGATGTAGCGCAGTGCTTTGTCAGTGCGGATAATCACATCTGGCGTATTTTCCAGCACTGCTTTGAGTTGCCTTTCGCTGCTGGATAAAGCAATTTGTGCTTGCTGCCGTTCGGTGATATCTTGGAGCGTACCGACGTGTCCCGTGAGTTCGCCTGCATCGGAAAACATCGGCGAACAACGAACGTTAACCCAGCGAACAATTCCTGCTGGAGTTTGCCACCGATATTCGTTAGCATATTGGTTATTGTTTCCCAGATAAGCATTCCATTCAGCTAAGACGCGATCGCGATCTTTTGGGTGAATTCCGTTTTGCCAGTCGTCTCCTAAAAGTTCTGCTAAATTACATCCAGAAATCGCCTGACATTGGGGATTTGCATAGGTATAGCGACCGTCAATATTTGCCATAAAAATACCGATGGGCGAACAGGAACTCAAAGAGCGAAATCGTTCTTCTTCTGCTTGCAGCGCTTCTTGAGCTACCGTCAGTTCTGCAGTGCGCTGTTTGACTCGGTTTTCGAGTTCGGTGTAAGCTTTAGCTAGGGCTATTTCTGCTTGCTGGCGATCGGTAATATCCGTGCCGCTAGCTATTACATATTCTACGAAACCCTGGCGATCGAAAATCACGGTATTCGACCAGGAAATCAAGCGCCGATCGCCATTTTTTGTCAGCCAATAGTTTTGATAGCAGTTGCCAATTTCAGATGTTTTTAATAGTCGATCGAAAATAGTTTGTGCTGCCTCTACTTCTTCAGCAATTAAAAATATATCCCAAACATATCTATTTTTAACTTCGGCAAATGAGTAACCTGTAGTTTTTTCGCAAGCTTGGTTGAAGCGGACAATCCTACCTTGCTTGTCGAGAACTACGATCGCGCAATCAGCCGTACTTAGCACTTGCGCGATGATATCCCGTTCTTGTTTTAGTTCCCGTTCTGTCGATTTTAAACCTACATACCACGCGCCAACCATCGCAGTGGCAAACAACAGAAATACAGGAGTTGCTTTGAATGCAAACAGTAATAGAGTTACCAACAGTAGAGACGTGACTGCGGTAAATGTACCAGTGTCGTAAGATTCGATCGGTAGGGGTGGTGCCTGAAGCGAACTCATTGTTTTTTTTGCTTGTGGAGATAGCGCGATCGCGCTTCTTTGCCAGGGGTAATTGTTGATTAAATACCGATAATTTCGGTAACTAAATTTCGGTCTTTATCAGTAATACCTATTTTTTTTCCTTGTTCTTTGGCATCGACGATTACTTCCATCAATGCTATAGCTCGACGAAACACTTCGGTTTTAGTTCCACCGGTTTTGTTGGCGAGCTCTTCGAGAGTATTGTTGATTTCAGATGAAACAACGAAATTTAAGCGCACTTTTGCCTTGTCTGGGTTCATCATGAACTGTACCTGAATAGGAAATAATTATGTATTTTTTATATAAGAAATCATATTTTTTGGGGCTTTGCCATCTTCCCCGAGACTGATTTGACGAGTGGGAGAGGGGGAGAGGGGGAGAGGGAGAGAGTGGGAGAGTGGGAGAGGGGAAGAATTACCAATTACCAATTCCCAATTCCCAATTCCCACTGTCAACTGTCAACTGTCAACTCTCAACTGACTTCTAACTTCATGTTAAAATGGAAGTTTTATGATTTAAGTTCGATCGAACTTCTGACTTCTCTCATCCCACACTAACCGAGGCGGTATAGTGTGGGGATTCCCGTCTGTTTAGCTAAAAGGGCGGGCACGAGGGCACCGCCCCTACCTGTCAACTATCAACTCTCAACTATCAACTCTCATGCTATCGATCGATCCAGAATTACAAAAAAGATTAGCAACTCCTCTCAAAATCGGTAACTTTGAAGTCAAAAGCCGCGTTTTGCAATCGCCATTATCCGGCGTCACAGATTTAGTATTTCGCCGCCTCGTGCGCCGCTACGCACCGGATTCGATGATGTATACCGAAATGGTAAATGCTACTGGTTTGCACTACGTCAAACAACTGCCGAGAATCATGGAAGTTGACCCCAACGAACGCCCGATTAGCATTCAATTATTTGATTGTCGCCCGGATTTCTTAGCAGAAGCAGCGCAAAAAGCAGTTGCAGAAGGAGCCGATACAGTTGATATTAATATGGGCTGTCCGGTAAACAAAATTACTAAAAACGGCGGCGGTTCATCCCTGCTGCGAGAGCCCGAAACTGCCGAAGCAATCGTGCGTGCAGTCGTGCAAGCTGTGGAAGTTCCAGTTACTGTAAAAACTCGGATCGGTTGGAATGACAAAGAAATTAATATTTTAGAATTTGCTAAGCGGATGGAAGATGCGGGCGCGCAAATGATTACCGTCCACGGCCGAACTCGATCGCAAGGTTACAACGGCCCGGCAAAATGGGAATGGATTCGCCGCGTTAAGGAAGTTTTATCTATTCCAGTAATTGCTAACGGAGACATTTTTTCAGTAGAAGCAGCGGTGCGATGCCTCGAACAAACCGGGGCCGACGGAGTGATGTGTTCGCGCGGAACTTTAGGCTATCCATTCTTAGTAGGTGAAGTCGATTATTTCCTCAAAACAGGCGAAGAAAGGATAGCTCCGACACCAATTGAAAAACTCGAATGTGCTAAAGAACACCTGCGGGCTTTATGGGAATATAAAGGTGAAAGTGGCGTCCGGCAAGCACGCAAACACTTAACCTGGTATGCTAAAGGTTTCCCCGGCGCTGGGGAATTGCGGGGCTTGTTGTCGGTGGTAGAAACTGTCGAGCAAGGTTGCGATTCGATCGACCGCGCGATCGAACAATTGCCTGCAATTTAAAATTTTAGGTTTTTGGTTTTAGATTTTAGGTTTTAGGTAAGCGTATTTACCACCTACTACCTAACACCTAACACCTGCTAACAGTTGCAAATTTGTGTGAGGACAAATTATGGATTCATTAAAAGGACGAGACTTATTAAGTCTGGCAGATTTAAGCATTGACGAATTAAATTATTTGCTGGATCTAGCAGCTAGTTTAAAATCGGGCATGGTCAAGCTAAAACGAACGAGAGTTCTCGGCTTGTTATTTTCCAAAGCTTCAACTAGAACGCGGGTAAGTTTTACAGTGGCGATGTACAAATTGGGAGGACAAGTAATCGACCTCAATCCCAACGTCACTCAAGTCAGTCGCGGCGAACCTTTGATAGATACAGCCAGAGTTTTAGATCGATATTTAGACATTTTAGCAATTCGGACTTTCGAGCAAAAAGATTTAGTAACTTTTGCTAATTATGCTGAAATTCCCGTAATTAATGCGCTGACAGATGAGGAACATCCCTGTCAAGTTCTGGCAGATTTACTGACAGTTAAAGAATGTTTTGGCAAATTGGAAGGAGTAAATCTGGCTTATTTTGGCGACGGTAACAACATGGCAAATTCGCTGATGTTGGGTTGCGCGATGATGGGGATGAACGTCACGATTGCTTGCCCGGAAAACTTCCAACCAAATCCTGAAATTGTGGAAAAAGCCAAGGTAATTGCTGATGGTAAAACAGCAGTTACAGTAACTGCTGACGCGAAAGTCGCCGCGCAAAACGCTCAAGTAATTTATACCGATGTTTGGGCGAGCATGGGTCAAGAAAAAGAAGCAAACCTCAGAGCTCCCGTGTTTGAACCCTATCAGGTTAACGAACGACTGGTAGAATTGGCCGATCGCAATGCAATTGTACTGCACTGTTTGCCCGCACACCGAGATGAAGAAATTACAGATGCGGTAATTGAAGGCGGTAGGTCCCGCGTTTGGGATCAAGCGGAAAATCGGATGCACGTTCAACAAGCTTTGCTAGCCAGCATTCTCGAAAGTGATTAGTCGTTATATCGCGTCCGGTCAATTAACTGCGATCGAAATAGTTTTAGGACTTACGCAACAAATGGTTAAAAACACTATCTATAGCGGTAAGGTGCGCAGTGCGCACCCTACATATAGAGTCTGTGCGTAAGTTCTAAGTTTGTAGTGCGGACTTACAGGGGTAAGATATCCTCTCGATCGCTCGACCGGACACGATCTCAATTTCCATCCCCTCAACGAGGAACTAGATTTGGCTGAGGTTGAGGTGTGGGAAGCGGTACGGCGGGTCGAACTGGTGCTGGAGAAGTTGTTAATAACTGCTGCAATTGTTCCGGAGAGAGCGATCGCAAAATTCTCAATCCGATCGCGCCTCGGGAAACCGCCATCGCTGAATTAGGTTCCAAATACGCGCGGAAATTCGATCGCCCGTTCAAATAGTTTTCCATAAAAGCGACACTGAGTCCGCTGAGGTAGCGGCGGGCTAAAGCCGGTTCCGGGCCGATCGCGGCCTTGGGGGGCTGAAATACGCTTTGAGGCGAGTCGTCAATCGTGGAGAAATGAGTGGCGTTGTTCATCATTACCAAGTATTTGTTGGGCGATGTCAGCCAAGTGAAGGGTTGAATTTGTTCCAGCCAAGCAGGGGCAACAGTATCGGCACTGCCCGCAACTACCATGACTGGAATTTGAATTTTGCTGAGGTTTGTTTCTCCGAGAATGCTGCTGATAATTGGGTTGATCGCGATCGCGGCTTTAATCCGAGGGTCATTGAAATTCTGTTGCTGGCGATCGAGGGCCATAGCACGACACTGCAACAGCAGCGAGATATTCCACGTGTCGTTTTCTGCCTTGCAGTCTTTGTCTAGCTGTGCGAAATTAATCTGGGCCCCCGCCAGGGTTAAAGCTGTGTAGCCGCCGAAGGATTGGCCGATAATGCCGACTCGCTGCAAGTCTAGCTGTCCTCGGTAAGCTGGGTTGTTCGCCGCCAGGTCGCTCAAGTAGTCGAGCAAATCTTTAACATCGAGGGGGCGGTTGACAAATTCCACTGGTTCTGCTACCTCTTTAGCTTTGCCCGTAATTAAGTTCTGCACTTGTTGGGCATTACTGCCGGGGTGTTCGGGAACGGCGACGGCAAAACCGTAGGAAGCTAAGTGTTTGGCTAAATACTCGAAGGAAATGCGATCGGAGCCCAAACCGTGGGAAATGACGATAACTGGAGCCGGTTGGGAGGTGCGCCTGGGCAGGTAAATGTCAACGGGAAAAGTGCGATCGCGGTTGGGGCTGGCGATCGTTACCGATGATTTTTGCCAAGTATAGGGGCCCGGCTGCTCGGCTTTGCGCAACTCGGTAGCGGCAATTGCAGGGGGTTCGTTAGCGGCTGCTGCTTCCGATAATTCAATGACTCCAGCAATGGCCCGATTCGATCTGTTGACTAGCGTTGTCAGCCTGTTGGCAATACCCAAGCCGCGGCCAATGTCAATCCTGATGCCGTAAGTCGGGAATTTACGCAGTACGTTGACAAGTGTCAGACCTTCAGGATCGGCAGCGGCTAAAATTAAGGCGGCTCGGAGCGCGTAAAATCCCGGCTGTCGGGCTTTGGTTTGAATGACTCGGCCCAAACGTTCCAGCAGCACTTCTCCCTGGGGAGTATACAAAAATTGAGCTACGGTTACGGGGCTGATTTCGGCGCGAGCTTGCAGAGCGAGGCGAAACTGCTCTAATTGTTCTTTGGTGGCGTACTGAGCGAAGCCGTCCCATGTTGAGTCGATCGTACCTTCTTTGGCAAAGAGTGCCAGAGATTCGATCGGGACTGCCAATTCTAAAGGCCCGTAGGTGGCGTAAATTCGCTCGGCCCCCAAAGCTGGTCCAGCGGTGCCAACAGCGGTGAAGGCAAACAATCCCAGGTACTTGAGGGCAAAAGACCGTCGAGTGCGTTTGACAGCAGCGGACAGACTTGGAAACAGAGAGTTCATAACTTTAAACACCCAGGACTTCTAAATACTTGAGTCGAGCAACAGCAGTAAATTGTTTCGGTACTATTTAATAATCTCGATCGTACTGCAGATACTATCTAACAATTACCAGACAGAACTGGAAAACCAGTAACTAAAATCGATCGGCTTTTAGAGAATCTAAGTTATTGTAGTTAGCATAGGTCTCAAACAATTTTTCCCATCTAAAAAACGAGCTTGAATTTCAAGATCCACGCCTGTGCATACAATCTGTTGCAACTTTCGCTAACTATTTTTGCAATCGCCTGTTAGATACTGCTGAACGATTTTGTCAATAAAGCCTGAGTGAGAGAATCTGTCATGTTCAATGCTACTGCAATCTTAATTGATACTTTCGTCCAAGAACTCATTGCCGGCTACCGCCGCACCTACGGCAAGTACAAGCCGGACTACCCAGAAATTATCGCCTGGGCGGGAACGATGGCTCTGGAAAATATTGCTAACTGCGATGCCCTCTACCACAATGTCGAACACACGATGCTGGTAGCCCTGGTAGGACAAGAAATTCTCCGGGGCAAGCACATTCGGGAGGGGGGCGTGTCACCGGAAGATTGGCTGCACTACATTATATCTCTACTGTGCCACGATATCGGCTACGTCAAGGGCGTGTGCCGTCAAGACCAAGAAGCCGTAGGGCTTTACGCTACAGGTATCGATGGGGGCATGGTTTCAGTACCGATCGGCGCAACTTCTGCAAGTTTAACTCCTTATCATGTCGATCGGGGCAAATTGGTAATTGACGAAAGATTTGGCGGTCACAAATTAATTGATGCCGAACAAATCAAGCGCAATATTGAATTGACTCGCTTTCCGGTACCGGCTGGCGAAACCCATCAAGACAGACACAATTATTCTGGTTTGTCGCGGGCAGCGGATTTGATCGGTCAGTTGAGCGACCCGAATTACCTGCGGAAAATTAGTGCTTTGTTCTATGAATTTGAGGAAGTCGGCACTAATAAAATTTTGGGTTATAAATCGCCTGGGGATTTGCGCCAAAATTACGCCAAGTTTTATTGGAATGGGGTTTTTCCCTACATTCCGGCAGCTCTCAATTATTTGGAATTGACTCAGGGGGGCAAGCAGATTATTGCCAATCTTTACGCTAACGTGTTTCAAGTAGAACACGCCGAACCCCTGGCTTTTAAAGGACCGAATGCAGAAGAGTATGTCAATTCTCACGTTAATGGCAACTCGTCAAATGGTGAGAAAAATTCTGAGAATTCACCCAATTCGCGAGCTGTTGAAACTAAGAAATTTAGCGAGTTTTCTGACTTGAATTTGTGAGTTCGATCGCAGGTTCGTAGTAAGGACTTTAGTCCTTTTTTTTGAGGACTGAAGTCCTTACTACAAACTGCTATATTAATTCACTGGAATTTCAATCCAAAATTCTGTACCTTGACCGGGTATCGAAACGCATTTGAGTATGCCTTTGTGTTTTTCTACAATAATTTGATAGCTGATAGACAGTCCTAATCCCGTACCCTTACCCACAGGTTTAGTAGTAAAAAATGGGTTAAATATGTGAGAAATTAATTCTTTGGGAATGCCGTGACCGTTATCTGCAATGCCAATTCTTACCGTTTTATCGCCTAGCATTTGAGTGCGAATCCGAATGCTGGGTAGCGTACTATCGGGAATTAATCGTTCGGTATTTCCATCGATATTTCCCTGTTCCACAGCAATTTTTTCTGAACTTAAAATTGTCTCTACTGCGATCGCGCTGGGTTCGATCGCCCTTCCCGATTCCCTCACTGGCGTTTCCAAAGCATCTACTGCATTGCCGATCAAATTCATAAATACCTGATTTAGCGAACTAGCATAGCATTCAACTAGCGGTAAATTGCCGTATTCTTTGATAATTTCTATACCTTCCCGATCGGACTTAGCCTTAATCCGGTGGTGTAAAATCAACAGAGTGCTGTCAATCCCCTCGTGAATGTCTACAGCTTTCTTTTCGGATAGATCCAGTCGGGAAAAATTGCGCAAAGATACAACTAATTGCCGGATGCGTTCCACTCCGAGTTTCATCGAATCCAAAATTTTCGGCAAATCTTCAATCAAAAATTCCAAGTCGATCGCTTCGACACACTCGATAATTTCTGAGTTAGGATTGGGGTAATGCTGTTGGTAAAGTTCTACCAAACACAGCAAATCTTTACTGTATTCGTTGGCGTGGGAAATATTGCCGTAGATAAAATTAACCGGATTGTTAATTTCGTGGGCGACGCCGGCCACGAGTTGTCCGAGACTCGACATTTTCTCGGTTTGAATCAGTTGGGCTTGAGTATTTTGCAGTTCGACGATAGTTTTTGCTAACTGTTCGGCTTTAGCCCGATCGGCCGCGGCTGCGTTAAGACTTTCTTGATAAAGTTCTGCTTGGTGAATGGCAATTGCAGCTTGATCTGCTAAATTTTGCAGCAATTCTTGTTCGGAATTTTGCCAAAATCTCGGTTCAGAACATTCGTGAGCAATTAACAATCCCCAAAATTGAGGTTTTTTGCCGATGGGCACGATTAAACTTGCTCTCACCTGCAAACTTTCCAAAAACTCGCGGTGACATGGTGTTAAATCGTCGCCGTAAATGTCATGAATGGCGCGTACCTTTCCTTCTCGATACAGACAGGTTGACCCTTCAGGGAAGCATTCTGGTGGAGATTTAACGCCTAAAATTGAGTTCCACCGTCCGCGAACTTGTTCGACAACTACCTCGCCCTGTTTTTCCGGAGCGAATTGGTAAATTACCGTGCGATCTGTATCCAGCAATGCTGTTACTTCGCGCACGATCGTTTGCAATATAGTATTTAAATCTAAAGAACTGCGGATTTGATCTCTAACTCGCGTCAATACTTTGGCAAAGTCCAAAGATTTTTGCAATTGGGCTGTACGTTCTTGGACTTGACGCTCTAAATTGGCATTCAAAGCTTGCACTTCTTTGTAAAGAACGTACTGTTGAATTGCGGAACTGAATTGGCTACTTATAGCTTGAGCTTGCTCGATATCGTGCCAATCCCACTCACGCGACTGACCTTTTTTGATTTCTCGCCACACTTCAAAAGACTGTCTGGGGAGTATTTGTTTGACGCTGGTGTCAAATCGTCCCGCCCAGATTTTTTCGGTGTCAATTTCATTGCGAAAGATGGTCAAACAGCCTAATAATTGCTGTTGGTAGTGGAGGGGCATTACCAACAAACCGCGAATTTTAGTGGATTGGAAAGCGGGAACTAAGACTCTCAATAATGGCTCTTTGTATAAGTCAGTAATTATCCAAAATGGGAATTGAAAGCCGGAGTTGGGCAACCAATCGAGCTGTTCGCTGCGGTTAAAACCATCGTTCAGGCATTTTTGCCACACGGGATGGGCTTCGATCGCCCTAAATTTTTCCCAATCTGGAAGTCTTGGTTGCTGCCCGGTAACAAATATTTCAAAGTCTGAATTACTGCTATTAAATGAACTGTTGTTGAGATTTACTTCCTGCTGTTTTAACCCCGAATTTGGATGGGAAACGCTGTTTCGATCGCTGATATTTTGACGCTTGATGTAGAGGCGACCACCACTGCCTTGCAAAGCGGTAACAGTAGCTTCTAAAGCTTGCTGCAATTGAATGTTTGCCTCTCCGTACAGCAGGGTTGCGATGCGGTTAGTTGTAGCTTCGCGGGCAGCTTGAGAGCGGGTTTGTTGGAGGAGGATCGAGTGGGCGATCGCGTTCGACAATTGATCTGTTACTAGCTGAACTACTTCTAAATCTGCGGGGGAAATGCTTCGCGGAAGCGAGTGATGGGACACTAAAAGTCCCCACAATTCGAGGTGAGTTTTTTGAGTGCTTCCTGCTGCATATTTAGTGAGGCAGGTTGGTGCATTGCAGGCCTCTGCATAACCGTTTGTTAAGTCGTTGCGGCGGTGCAAAATTGGCAACACTAAGGAAGATTGCACTCCCATTGCCATCAGGTAAGCTGTGTGGCAAGGATCGAGCGATCGATAGTGAATCTCTTCGCTTGTTAAAGCTTCGCCTGTGGTGGCTGAATCGAGGGGACTCAGGACGATCGTCCCGGAGTTAACATCTACTATTGTTCTTTGGCGCAAGGTGAGATACATCTCGCGGGCTTGAGTGGGAATGTCATCTTCCGGAAAGTTTAATCCCTTTAAAGAAGGCAGTCGGTTGCCGTTAAATGACTCCGCCACAACTTCTCCGCTACCGTCCTTACTAAATCTATAAATCATGACGCGATCGGTTGCCAAAAACGCTCGCAATTCTCCTACCGTAGAAGTTAAAATTTCCTCTAATTCTAGAGATTGGCGGACGCGATCTGTTATCCGGCGCACTAAGACTTGTCTGTCTAGTTTTTGCTTTAATTCTTGAGTATTTTCAGGGGGTTTCATAAATCTCCTTTTAATCAAAGACTCCGATAGTCAGAACTTTTGAGTTTTATATTTGGTAGTTGTCCGAGAGACAACAAGCTAGCTGTCTGTCGAATAGATGTGCAATTTTTACTGCCAGCAAGTAAAAAAAATGATTATAGCAGTAAATGATGCTTTTTTCCTGAAGATTTGCTCTGCTTTTGGTACTATCCGTTGGAGAGAGCCTTTTAAAGATGCTTGCGGAAACTTCCGTTCCTCACCCTGATTTTTTCACTGAAGCAAGCACAACAGACACGCCATGCTCGTTACTGAAGGCGATCGATCGCCTGGAGTACCGACAGCGATCGTCTGTATCTGTTGAGTTTAGTCTTTGCTTCGATCTGGCTTAGTAACATCATCTAATTTATTATTTTATAATTTTAT
>JBOFTL010001169.1:0-2607 GCA_051652045.1 Microcoleus sp.
GATTTGAATACACAGCCAACGGTACACGCTACATCGATTCTTTCACCTGTAACTCCTTCGCCAGAAACAACGCCAACGCCTAACAGCGGACAGTAAATCTACAACAGATTTCAAGTTTATGAAGGCAACGCCAGATACAGCAGATTGCACCTTTTATGAAGGGTACTCGCCGATCGAACAATTCCCCCAAGGACACGGCACTGCCGTGTCCCTACCAGCAGGATCGATAAAATTCCAAATCCCAAATCCCAAATTTCCCCAATCCCAAATCTTCCAATCTAAAATCTAAAATCTAAAATCTAAAATCTAAAATCAACAAGATGGTTACTTCCGATTCCCAAAAATCCCGTCGCGGAGGTTATCGCGATTCCCGCAAACACACGCCGAAAGCAAATACCAAAGGTCTTTATCAAAGAGCTTTTAAAGAAGCTTTTGTCAAACTAGATCCTCGGGTGATGCTGAGAAATCCGGTGATGTTTGTAGTTTGGGTAGGCACGATCGTCACTGCATTACTGACGATCGACCCCAGCCTTTTCGGGCCGATTCCCGGTGTAAATCAGAGAGTTTTCAACGGTTTAGTAACGCTAATTTTGTTCTTCACTTTAGTGTTTGCAAACTTTGCGGAAGCGGTAGCAGAAGGGCGCGGCAAAGCGCAAGCCGACGCACTGCGATCGACCAAAGCAGACACGACAGCCCGCAAACTCTTGCCAGACGGTTCGATTCAAGAAATTAGTTCCACTGCCCTCAGACGCGGCGATCTCATTAAAGTCATCGCCGGCGATGTCATTCCCGCTGATGGCGAAGTAACTTCAGGCGTCGCATCCGTAGACGAATCTGCGATCACCGGGGAATCCGCCCCCGTGCTCAAGGAACCGGGATCGGATATTGCAAGTTCCGTTACAGGAGGGACGCGCATCCTTTCCGACGAGTTGACGCTCCGGGTGATGGCCGATCCCGGTAAGGGATTTTTGGACAGGATGATCGCGCTGGTAGAGGGTGCTGAAAGATCGAAAACGCCGAATGAGATCGCCCTGACAGTGTTGCTGGCAGTGTTGACGCAGGTGTTTTTAATCGTGGTGGCGACGATTCCGCCCGTGGGAACCTACGTCAAAACCCCTGTGGGCGTGGTGACGCTGGTTTCGCTGCTGGTGGCCCTGATTCCGACAACCATCGGCGGTTTGCTAAGCGCGATCGGGATTGCGGGGATGGATCGCGTCGCTCAATTTAACGTTGTAGCGACCTCTGGGAGAGCCGTGGAGGCTTGCGGCGACGTAAATACGCTGATTTTGGACAAAACGGGGACGATCACGCTAGGCAATCGTTTAGCTGAGGAATTTATCCCGGTGAACGGTCATTCGGTGGAGGATGTGGCGGCTGTAGCCCTTGCTGCTAGCGTGTTTGACGACACTCCCGAGGGCAAGTCGATCGTCCGTTTGGCGCAAAATTTGGGGGCGACAGTGGATTTCGATCGCGCTAACGCTGAAGGCCTGGAATTTTCGGCAAAAACGCGGATGTCGGGGACGGATTTGCCCGACGGGAGGGAGGTGCGTAAAGGTGCGGTGGATGCGGTGAAAGGTTTCGTGCGATCGCGCGGTGGCAATCTCGCCCCGGATCTCGATGCAGCTTACGAACGAGTTTCGCGCTTGGGAGGAACGCCTTTAGGAGTTTGTCAAGACAGCGATATTTACGGCATTATCTATTTGAAAGATATCATCAAACCGGGAATTCGCGATCGATTCGACCAACTGCGAAAGATGGGAATTCGCACCATCATGCTCACCGGAGATAACCGGATTACCGCATCAGTAATTGCTGGTGAAGCTGGGGTTGACGACTTCATTGCCGAAGCCACTCCCGAAGACAAAATCGACGTAATTCGCCAGCAACAAGCTGAGGGCAAATTAGTAGCAATGACGGGCGACGGAACTAACGATGCACCCGCATTAGCTCAAGCAAATGTCGGCTTGGCAATGAATTCGGGAACGCAAGCGGCGAAGGAAGCTGCGAACATGGTGGACTTGGATTCCGATCCGACAAAACTTATCGATTTGGTGACGATCGGGAAACAATTGTTAATTACTCGCGGCGCGCTGACTACGTTTTCTCTTGCCAATGATATAGCCAAATATTTTGCAATTATTCCGGCAATGTTTGCTCCTGTCGGCGCTTTAAATGTCATGGGTTTAGCCAGCGGACAGTCGGCAGTTTTATCAGCATTAGTTTACAATGCTTTGATTATTCCCGCTTTAATTCCGCTCGCCTTAACCGGAGTCAAATTTCGACCTTTGACTGCCAATCAACTGTTGCAGCGGAACATTTTAATCTACGGATTGGGCGGTGCGATCGCGCCATTTATTGCCATCAAAATTATCGATGTTTTCATTGCCGCCGTTGGCTTGGCATAGAGTTGAGAGTTGTAGTGCGAGCGTCCCCGCTCGCGATCGATTGATAGTTGTAGTGCGAGCGTCCCCGCTCGCGAGTTGTAGTGCGAGCGTCCCCGCTCGCGATCGATTGATAGTTGATAGTTGTTAAATAAGTAGGTAGGCGCAAATAAACTAATTAGTACCCAAAATAGGAGGAATTATGCAACCTAAGAATTTGCTGAAT
>JBOFTL010001170.1:0-3431 GCA_051652045.1 Microcoleus sp.
TGGACAATCAGGGGATTTTGTTCGAGTCCTCATCCACCCGCTCATCTTCCGCGATCGAAGCAATGAGCGCGTCTCGTGAGCGGGTGGAATCGTCCGCTCACTCGTCTTTCATCCCACGCCAACCCTCGTCGGGTATGGACGTGGGGATTCCCGCCTGTCTAGCTAAATTGTTAGATGCCCTTATCTGTTGAACAAGCGCTACTGTAAGAGTAACAGCAGTTTAATCATTTTTTAGAGATTACGCCTCTAGTTGAAAACTGTCAAGTTTTGTAGCAGGTGTTACCCTTAACTGATACGATCGCTAATTATTTGTATTTAAACTTAACAATCTGCTGCTAGATGCTGAGACTGATTACAGACTTTGACGGGCCGATAATGGATGTGTCCGATCGCTACTACCGAGTTTACCAGGAGTGTCTGGCCGCGACTCGGCATCCCCAACAGCAAGTGCGCGAACTTACCAAAGCTGAGTTTTGGGATATGAAGCGCGCCCGGATTCCCGAAACTGAAATCGGCATCATGTCGGGATTAGATGCAACTCAAACCATCGAATTCGCTCAAAAACGCCGCGAAACCGTACACGGAATGCCTTATCTGGTGTACGATCGGCCTGTGCGGGGGGTTTTAGAAGTTCTTGCCAAAGTCCAGCGGGCTGGAGTGGATTTAGCTGTCATGACCATGCGCCGCGTTCGGGAACTTGACGATGCTTTTAACCGCTACGATTTGGGGAAATTTTTCCCAGAAAACCGCCGCTACTGTCTCCCCAACGATTACATCAAAACCGGGGATGTCAAAGATAAACCGTTGTTGATGGCAAAAGCTCTTGCGGAACTCCCACCTGTTACCGATGTTTGGATGGTAGGCGACACGGAGGCAGACATTATAGCAGCAAAGACGCACGATGTCAAGGTCATTGGAGTTTTATGCGGCATCCGCGATCGCACCCAATTGGAAAAACACCAACCGGATTTTATCGTCAACAATTTAGACGAAGCAGTTGAATTTATTCATAAAATTATTAGTTGTTAGGAACCAAAGCTCTCTAACAACTAATAAAAAGTTGACTGCTGACTAATAATAATTACCGCAGAAAACTGCTAACCAACCACAGAATTAAAAACGTAAACAAAGCGATAAATTTCTCTGTTGTTATAAATGCAGAACCGACCAAAGATCCTAAAAGACCTCCGACCACCAAACCTATCACTAAGCCAGCGACAGTCAGCAGCACGGCCCGACCAAATTTCTGTTCCTTGCGATTAATAAAATACAGACAAGAGCCGACCCCCACAGCGAGAGCCAACTGCAGCAAAGAATCATTCGCCGCCGGATAAACGCTTAAACCGCCCAGAGTCGCGTAGACGCCAGCCGGCCACAAAATGTCAGCACGGCTGGGAGTATCCACCAATCGCTGCAGCCAAGCAGGTCCGCCCTTAGCGGGAGACTGCACGAAAGATGGAACCGGAGGGGTCGCACGCTCGGGGCGGCGGATGTGGTCGGGTACTGTAATTTTGCCTTGCAGGCGCAGCGACAAACGGTGCATCAGAATCGCGTCGAAAGCCGCTTCGATAGATTGCAAGTGTTTTTTATCGTTGCTGTACTGTTCGGTCAAGCGCGTCCGGGCCTCTTGTACTTCTTCATAGGAAGCATCTTCATCGACCTCAAGCACTTCGTAAGGAGTAGGCTCGCTCATGTTAATCACCCGCTAGAGACTCTCGTTACAGCGCAATCTTAACAAGAGAGGAAAGCGGGGCGGGGTTTTGACCGCTTTCCCAAAACTGTTGCTGCTAGTTTTTACTGCTACTGTGCGAGGAACTAGCAAACCGTTACAATTGCCCCAATCCAAACGCGACTTCAGGTCTTTCAGCAAATAAAATGCTGCTAGCCTACTCAAAACTTTGGCCGCCGCTGACAATGCCCGACCACTGAACTTTTTTGAGTCGATCGCGCCGGTAGGAAAAAAAGCGATCCGCGTCAGAATAAGTACAATAAGGAGCGATCGCCACTCGATCGGGATTAACTCCCAAACGCTGCAATTGCAAAGCATTAAAGCGACGCACGTCCAAACGTACTTTTCCCGGCTCCGGATCTTGCAGGAGAGGCATTTCTGGGAGTTGATGCAAAAATTGGAGAATGTCGGCTGGACTATCCAGCGCATCCTCGGGAGCAACAGTAGCCCCCAGTTGAGCCGCAACTTCCACAGATACCTGATAAACCTCTCCAGAGATCGCAGGCCCCATAGCAATTCTGAGATTTTCCAGTTGACTGCCTTGTGCCCTAAGTTGAGCGATCGCCTCTGGTAATATCTTAGCAGCAGTCCCGCGCCAACCAGCGTGAACGGCGGCGGTCATGCCGGTTCGATCGTCCGCCACCAGCACCGGCACGCAGTCCGCCGTGCAAACCCATACCGCCTCCTGCGGGCGTTGGGCTACCAAGCCGTCAGCTTCAGGATAGGTATCAACAGGAGTTTCGGACGTTTGGGAGGCAACGAGCGATCGCGCGGTACCTGTTGCGAGTACAGTATTGCCGTGTACCTGTTTCACTCGGTAAACTGAGGCCTCAGAGTTTAGTGCTCCCACCAAATCGATCGGTCCTCGGGGAGAAAACTGCTGGGTAAAAAAGCCGTGTTTCCAGGGTGCAAGCAAACTGCAAGTCAAGTAAGGCAAGCCTTCCCAGTTTTGCCAGTGCCAGGTAGCATCTTCTGGTTTTACCAGGCCTTGAAAGTTGCTAGAATTTGGAGAAAAATTGCCGGCTAAAGTCATCAAAAATTTGAATTTGGGTAGGAAACTCCGTCCTTCAGGGACAGCTTTACTCAAGAATGCTCCCCCACCTGCTGATGCTAGGTGTTGGTGTTCGGACAAGATTAAGTCGATCTTAGCAAGATTTACAGTTTTACGATTGGGTATGGGGTCGATCGACCGCAATAAATAAGTTTGTAGTAAGGACTTAACTTAAGTCCTTACTGCGGAATATTTTATATCGAGCGCGATATATTTGACATGAGAGCGAGTTTACCGAACAATCTTGGAATTGCCTGACAAAATTAACTCAATACAGGTGGCAGTCCCACCTCCTGCGGCCGCACAAACCTGCCATTAAAACTAATAGCTTTCCCCTCAAAAGTTCTAGCTGCGGCCACCGCTTGTCGCAAATGAGCTCGCTCCATATCGTCCTCAATTCCCGCCACCAAATATACAATTAACTTCGAGGCTAACTCCCTTCCCGAAACTAGCATTCGCTTTTTGTTAGGATCGTACAAAATCCCGTACCACGGCGACTCGGAATTTTCCATGTGACTGAATCCTTCATCCACGTCGAACCTGCGGAGTTTTTCAAAAATTGATTTGAGAGAAAGTTGCTTTCTAAATGTGAGAATCCCCAAAGCATTAGCTAAAGCAATTTGACCGACTGGGCGGAACAAAATATTTCCC
>JBOFTL010001171.1:0-5493 GCA_051652045.1 Microcoleus sp.
GATAAGGCAAAGGCCGTCCTGAAGCTGATCGAGAAGTCTCAGCAGTTGACCTACGACATCCTCGAAACCTCGATTAACGCGGATCCAACAAAAAAGCCGATCCCCTCCTCAACGCTGCGGAGTTGGGTCGAGAAGTCCGGGGGGAAATTCCGGAAGGGCGAAGTCTGCCCACTTCACGTAGCAGCGGGAGTTTGGCAGATAGCCAGCGATCGACGGACTCAAGCGAAGAGCGCTGCCGCCTAATCGCGTCGATCGTTGACGGCCTCGGACCCGCTTCGATCGATGAACTTCGCATCATTGCTAAAATCCTCACCAAATAGCCCTCGATCGGAGACTCGATCGAGGGCTATTTGGTGAGATGCTTCGGGAATTAGCCAGCAGGCAACGCGAGAACAGAGGACGGAGGAAGGACGATCGTCTTCTTCCGTTCGGATTTCTCAGCTTTAAGCTGGGTTTGGAGTTTGGAATTTTCCAGCTTCAGTTTTCTGCTTGCAGCATTCAGTTCTTCGATGTCGTCGTGAAGACTGTTGTACAGCTTTTCCAGCTTGCCATTTTCCAGAAGCAGTCGAGAAGCTTCAGTTTTCGCTTTCTGCTCCGATCGTTTCAAGCCGCCGATCTGCTCGACCTGTTCAGCTACCAAAGTTTCCAAACGAGCAATCTGAGTTTCGAGATCTACGCGTTCGCTGGCATCTGATTTCAATCGATCGTTCTCAGCTTCGATCGCCAAGATTTCCGATCGGAGCCGCGCAAATCGCTGATCCAAAAACTCAGCTTCCTTGATCGATTTGTTCCCGGCCAATCCAGCACGGTTCGCCGCAAGACTCAAGTTATCGATTAGATCGATCAGCCGCTCATCCGGCAGGACCACCGTAGGTTCGATCGATCGCGGTTTCAACTGCTGAACAGAATCCGGTGGCAAGGCTTGCGCCATCGCTGGGGATTTCCAGCCCAGAAGAATGGTCGAAGCCGTTGGATTGTCCAGCGCCCAAGGCGTGAAGGTGTCTCGATCGAATTGATATGCCTCAACGTGTTCCGGCGTGATTGCGGGTTGAGGCGTGGAGCCGAGCTTCATTTGCTTCCACTCTTTTTCAACTTGGATGTAGTAGAGCCGGACTTCTTTCCCTTTTGCAGTCTGGGCAGACATCGCCCAAAGCTTGAAAGCGTCAGTCGTCATGCGGATCTCAGTACGAGGCTTGATGCTGTTTTCCGCCGCTTGGCGTAATTGGATGAAATCAATACTTTCAGACATTTCAAGGCGACGAAATCCACGCAATGCATCCTCTTTTTTGGAGTAACCCAACCACTCCCACACCTCGGACAAAGCGATCGGGAACTCTTCAGTGGATTCAAGTTGAGACAGAATCACTTCTTTCGTTAAACTCGTCATTGTGCAAAACCTATGAATCTGTACAGTCTTTCGGGTCTAGTCACCCGCGAAAGACTTTTTTATTATATACTATAAATAAGCGATTCAGGTATAAAACATGAGTAAAGAAGAAACAAAGAGGTTTAACGTAATGCTGACAGAGAGAAGGTTTCAGAAGCTTCGGCAATATGCAGACGACAAAGAGCAGACAATGGCACAGGTCTTCCGAGACTGGATCGATCGACTCCCAAATCCCAAAGCAGAACCCTAATAAGGCCTCACAAATAGCCCTCGATCGGAGTCTCCGATCGAGGGCTATTTTGTATTTCAATTGATCTCAGGCGAGACTCAAATGTTCCGAATAGAAATCGGTGAATGTTTTTCCATAACAACGGACCCGCAAGGCTTTCGCAGATCGAAGTCATTTCGAGTTCATCTTGCAAAACAACGGATTCATGCGGGTTTCAGCGTTTTTAGTGGTGAATATTTTAAAACATCTCAGTGAACAGTCGAAACGATCGTAGTACCAAACACCTTTTACGGCCTCGTTGATCACAAAACATTCACTCGATCAAAACATTCACCAAACAATCCGATCGCAAAAACGCTGAAACCGTTGATTTCACTGGGTTTGCTTGTCCTCGTAGGGCTAGGGCTGTAGGGCTAGGGCTGTAGGGCTAGGGCTGTAGGGCTAGGGCTGTAGGGCTAGGGCTGTAGGGCTAGGGCTGTAGGGCTAGGGCTGCCGCCGGGAAGACGAGTGCGATCGTCCCGCGTAACTGTCCACGATCGTACGGACACCGTGCGACACCACCCAAGCGATCGCCCCTGTTGTACCATGAGTGCATCCTCACCCTGGAACAAGCATGGAAGATTACGCACCGATCGAACTAACGACCATCCTTGAGCCACGCCGCGAGTGGCATCCCATAGACACGGCACCAACTGATGGCACACGGGTGCTGTTACGGTGCCTGGATGGGGAGCCGGACGATCGATCGGCGCATAGGTCAGTATCGATCGGGCGTTGGGATAGGCATGAGGTTTTCGGGGTGCCGTCGCCTGACTGGTACGACGATTCTGGATCTTACTTGGAGCCGGACGGATGGATGCCGCTGCCAGCGGTAGAGTAGTCCCCGATCGCCCCTCTTTGTACTACTGCGATCGATCGCCTCTCTTTATTTATATTAGAGAGTCGATCTAATAGAGGTCGCTGGAAAGCCTTGATGCGTATAGGTTGCAGCCGATCTTATTGGTGAGTTAAACTTGGTTTTTCGCGTGTACTAGTGGGCCGATCGCCCTTTTTCGGGTTTTAACTTATTTTTTAAATCCTTGAAAGCGTTGCTTGGTATAGGTTTCAGCCTACCTCTAGGTGCGATTTTGCGTGCGATCGCTCGTAAAATCGACGTGCGCGCGAAACTGTGATGACGCCGCTCGATTAGGCGCACAAAAAACCCCCGATCGCGTTGGTGCTGCGATCGGGGGTTTTTTGTACTGGGATTAATCTTTCAACTTTCCCTGGAGCCATCCTCGGGAAAATCCTGCGACGGCATTACTCGCAATGATTAGTGCAGCAGGATTTGCTCCAAATACGGACAGCACGGCAAAGGTTATCAATAGTGCCGTCATTGATCCGGCTTCGATCTTGATTCGCCTTTCGGTAATTTTCATAATGCTTTGTTGGGTTGTGTTGGGTTTCAAGGTTGTGTTGGGCTTAGATCACCCCATCTGCATTCGATTACCATTACCGATCGCGACCTGTTGGCCTCTGCCGCCATGCTGGATGATCATTGGAGGCTCAGTCACGGGCACTGGCTTCGACAGCAGGAACGGAGTGCCATCGGAAAGAATTGAGAAACGACGCTCAAAGTACTCACGGGCGATCGATTCAGCCTCAGACTCATTCTCAGCTTCAAAGGTTTTTGAGTTAGTGCTCTCAAGATCCCCGGACTCCGATCGATAACAAGCGTTGACGATGTATTTCATGTATTTCATGTATTTCATGTATTTCTCACTATTTTCAAAACTGTCTTTTGCCCCCTTCACCCAAGCCTCCCCCCTCGCCTCAGGCTTCTGTTCTCGCCACAGTTTCAGCAGGTCATTAGGGATCCATAGCATCCCCTGAACGGCGGTGAACCCCTCAGGAATCTGTCGGGTGGCACGGGCGATCGCGGCGGCGGCAATTTTGGCGGGGGTGGCGGTCATCTTGCGCTTCTTAGGCATTAGTAATGCTCGCTTTTACTCAAGAGGGTCGATCGAGCCTCGGCCTCCGATGAGGCATCCCCACACCATGGAAACGGATAAGCAACAACAACTCTGAAGCTTGAACCGAACAAAGACTCAGAAAACCAGCCATACCGCCTCCCATCCTTTTCTAGGTAAGTTCGATCGTCTTCATTTATCCAATTAATGCGCTGCATTCGCTTTAAATCTCCAACTTGTCAAAATCTACAATCCCCACCATCGGGGCAGACCACGCCCAGGAGTCGAACCTGGGGACCGTCTACGGGCTAGGCAGACGGTCAGCCGATCGTGGTTATTGCCACTGCAAATCATCCTAGTCCGTCAATATCGCAGCGTCTGATCACGGTATCATCCAAGTAGCACCAACCAGGTTTTAGATGAAGAGTTACAACAATTCCTCCTTTCGCATACCTTATAAAACACAAGCCATCACCCGCCACTTGTGCGACGAACTTGAAATCAGCCATGAGAAGCATTCGCTTAACGTCTCCATAGGGCAAGCTTTCAATCAGATCCTTGTCAATATTGCATGAGACTTCCATAGCTACCTCGTCTTAGTCTTGTACATTGTTCGCTCACCACTGCGTACCATCTGCCCAGGCTCGATTCCCCGCCTTCTTGAAAGAGCGGCGTCGATCGTATTTGAGAGTATCCCCAAACATCAAGTCGTACGCGTCGGCAGCCGTTAAACCGGCCAATCGAGTCCCCTTCGATGCACTCATTAAAATGTGGCCCAGTTCTTCTCTGTAAGAGAGTTTCATCTCGATTCATCCTGCCCATTCGGGCATTCGGGGCGCTTTGTTTGAAAAAGTAGGGTTCTAGTTTTTGTTGTTACGGAGCACAAAAACTAGAAAAAATAAACCGCTTAACCCGACCCTTACGGCGTCCGACGATTAAGATTTTCGAGAGGCCGAAGCCCCCACCTCTTCAATATAAATCAGAATCGTGGATTCTGTCAACCAAAATCGTGGAATCTATTTAAACCGAGGTTGGGCAACGGTTTTGACTAGTATGTATCCCACGAAACAGCTTTCAATCTCGCGACACAATAATATAGGGACATAAACCCGATCGCAGGCACAGGACGCAGACCCGTCCGCCTCTCGGATTACTCAAGATTTTTCCCATGTTGAAACTGTACAAAGCTCCGATCGTCGGGCAATTTGCGATCGAATCAATCCTATTTATCCAAGGCATTCACACCGCTGATGCAACCGCGATCGCCATGTTCGCAACGACGGCGATCGATCGGGTTCTGGGGATTCTAGACTAGCAGTTAGTACACTTTGGACCGCCATTTTTGAAAAGTTCAGAAAAAAGTTCGATCGCACTCTAACCCTTTCTGCGCAAAGGTTACAGCCTACCTCTACTCGATCGGTCCTCTAATATAAATAAAAGAAGGCGATCGGCTTCAGTAGTACGTTTTTGCCACACCTTGCCGTCTTTTGCCGAACTTCATAGAACAGTTGACGTATTTAGGAAATACGTGCATAATGGATTCAAGCGGGAAAACAAAACACTTACACAGCTCACAAAGAGGATTGATCATGGAAACATCTAGCAGCAGCTTCAAAGTCGTAGAATTCAAAACTGGATATTATCCACAGACTCATTTCATTTTCGGAGAGGGTTGCGAAACGTTTGAGCTGCGTGTTTCTGGGGAAAGTGCAGAAAAAGCGTTAGAGCTTATCAATGAAAATAAGCTGTCCTTTGCGGACGAAGAGCTGATGCTGTCGGCACAAAAGAAAGAAGGAATCTCCTTCATGGTTACCGGTTCAATGGCAACCGCCGCAAGCGCTGGAATGATCGCAAAGGATTCCGTGTGGCAACGGTTCAATCTCGACTACATCAGCATGACGGCTGAAACGTCGATCGACGGACTAAGT
>JBOFTL010001172.1:0-1810 GCA_051652045.1 Microcoleus sp.
GATCTCTAGCTACTGCTTGGGGAGCGAACGGCAGCGTGTTGGGTACCGCAGGCGTGATGCTGCCTCCAGTGTTGACGCTGGTAATTAAGACTCTACCGTTGGCGATCGCATATATAACGTTAGGTAGGCAGTCTACCAATACTGACTGATAGTCGGCGATCGCATCTGCTTGAAACGCGATTGGGGATTCGATCGATCCTGTCAGTTTCTCTAAATCCCAGTCACCGCCCAGAACTGAACTACCGGTTAAATCCGTTGAAGCTGCGATGTCGGCACCGGTTAAATCGCTCAATGTTTGGATGAATTGCGCGCCTGTTTCTCCTGCTGCTGTATCGCATCCATAAACCAGAATATCGGCACCGGTGCTCAGGGAATTAGACCAGTTTTGCAACTGCGACGCATAGCTATTAATTGTTTCTGAGTTGAGTCGAGCTGCACCTAAATTTAAATTGCCAGAGCTGCCGTGAGAAACTATATGAACGCTATCAATATTATTGCGGCTTGCTAAAGCTTCTGTAATTTGTTCTACTCCATCACGCGCTGCATCGAGAACAATTACTTCTGTTCCTGGCTTGACGCCGGCAATTAAATTATGATAATTTTTTACTGTTGAGTCAATAAATACTAGCTCCTTTCTCTGCTGCATTTCTGTTAGTGATGTTGTAACTGTTAAGGAGTTTGTGACTGGTAATTCGGTGTTGTAGATACCCGTTTGGCTGTCTTGAGATTCAATAATGTTCACGACTTTATTCCTGGTTGACTTGTGTCTTGCCTGTTTTTAACTTACCCAGTTGCCCGACAAAAACGATCTTTCTCATGCAAAATCTTTTTTGTCGTTAATTCCTGACATGGGATAAGTTGGTTTTCGAAAAAATAGCCTAAAGCTGTAAACCTCTTTTAAAAAAAGGCTTGCAGCAACAATTGTTAGCTATTAACTCAACTAAAGTGACTCACCTAATCTACCTATAGGTGCGAAAATACGTCACAATTAATAGCGTGAATTAGTACAACATTGCGAATTTTAGTTTTCGATCGGATGCACCACTGTTGAAGAGCGATCGTTCGCTCTCAAGCTGCAATTGATTCAGACAAATCATCTAATTACTACTCTTGTTACAATCTTGTCATATGTATCATACAATACCGTTGAGCCAATATGCTTATTTTTTTTAAGCATATTGGCCAGATCGATTTCTGGATAGGTCGCAATTTGTTTAATAGTGAAAATACTGAGATTTCTAGCAAATCATTGCTATGAGTTAAAATCATCTAGTTATTATTACGTATATCATCTGTAGTTTTTTGTTTCCGATCGGGCAAAAACCAGATCTTTTGAGACTAATTTATGAATGACGGGTTAGTTTACGTAAGAAATCGACTCAAAAATAGCGATCGAAAAACTCATACCCACCGTAAAAATACGGTATATAGCCTTTCTCAGATAGATGAGGTACAATAGCACTAAATTAAACTAAGCGGAAAATAGCAGCTCGAACTTCATCGGAAATCTTTGATTTAATTGGTGAGTGTGCGCCCGCTTTCTTGAGTGCCCAGCGGATTACTTGCCCTTGAGGGCGGCGAGCTATTCGGCAGTCAATCGAGCCGATGCGGACGATCGAGCCGGTGCGGGCGATCGAGCCGGTGCGGGCGATCGAGGTAGTACGATCGAATAATTTAGCTAAACAGACGGGAATCCCCACACTATACCGCCTCGGTTAGTGTGGGATGAGAGTCGCGTGAGGCTGTGATTCCACCCGTAAGCAATCTAATAATTGTAGATTTAAGCAGGGGACGGGTGGATGAGGATCCG
>JBOFTL010001173.1:0-3208 GCA_051652045.1 Microcoleus sp.
GGGGGGGAGTAAGAACAGAATTTAGCTCACCTTTGTTCAAGGGAGATAGAGCAGCATTAAGCCCCCCCTTAGCAAGGGGGGGTTGGGGGGGGTTAGCGATGTTTGGGGGAGCTAGAGCAGCATTTAGCCCCCCCTGAGCAAGGGGGGGTTGGGGGGGGTTCATGGATTGCAAAATTTGCTGGTAAAGCCCTAATAACTGTCCGGCTTTTTGCTGATTTCTTAACAGGCGATCGCGAATAGTTTTCAAATGTTCTGGCTCATCCTGAGATTCCCAATTCTCAATAACTCGCAACCTTACCAATCCCTCAAATCCCTCTATTCCTCTGTGTGTAACTTTATCTAACTCATTTTCTACCACCAATTTACACAGCTTTTGTGTCAGAAAAGGTTGTCCGCCCGTCCAATCCAATATCTCGGCGATCGCATTTTCTGGATTGGCAACTCGTCCCTGCCAACCGTCAATTAAAGGCTGCACTTCATCAAGTTTAAAACCCGCTAAATTTATCGCTTTACCAATATTAAAAGGAGTTTGAGTTTTGTCAGCAATTAAATCTGAAGGAGTTGCCACTCCCAACAACGCAAAAGTCAGGCGACGGTAGAGAGGGTTGTCAACTCTTTGATTGTAAAACCAGCGGATTAGAGCAAAAAACTCATCCGCAGAAAAGTTCATGCTCAACACTCGATCGATCTCGTCAATAAAAATAACTATATTTTGGGGAATTTCCACTAAAATAACTTCTTCAATAAACAAACTAAACCGCTGAAGGGGCGAGAATAAGTCTCGGCGATCGCGCCACCAATTCCGCCAATTAATTTTATTGCTTAGCTGGCAGCTACTCACCAACGAATTAATCATTCCCGCGTACCATTTTTCGGGAGTGACATCTTCCTTGCCAATCCCAGTTAAATCGATAAAAGCGCAAACAGTACCATCAGCTTGCAGCCTCCGCATCGCTCGCACCCGCAAACTAGATTTACCCATTTGGCGCGAATTTAAAACATAACAAAATTCGCCAGCTTTTAAACTTTCGTAAAAGTCCGAGTCTGCTTGGCGCGTCACGTAACTAGACGCATCTGCTGGGAGACTCCCGCCAATCTGATATTCATAGCTTTTTAGTTCTTTCACAACTCGATCGTGCTAATTTTAGGATTTATTATACTTCACTTTCTTGAAAGAAATCGCTATTTGAGAAAAACCTGATTTTTCCCTGTTTTAAAATTGCCTTACCTGATTTTATCCTATTTTATCCAACAATTAACACAATAAATTACAGCCAAACACCTGATTTAATTCCCATTGCACCTTCAGTTAACAGCAAAGAAACTGTTAGATATCAATCAATTTCAAAGGAAGGACGAGTAATATGTTTATACCAGGCACACCTTTAAATGACAATCTAGTCGGCACTGCGAACGATGATTTAATCCTCGGTTTGGCAGGCGACGATATTCTCCGAGGCCTCGCAGGTGATGACAGAATTAATGGCGGTATCGGTGAAGATGTGATTCGAGGCGGCGAAGGTGACGACACCATTAATGGTGGTAATGATAACGACAACTTGGGCGGCGGTAAAGGCAACGACTGGGTGAATGGAGGCGACGGTGACGATTTGATTGTCGGCGTCGCAGGAGCACCGCCAATTGGTGGAAATCCCGGTTTGGGAGAGATGGATATCTTAACAGGAGGTGTCGGCAGCGATAGATTCTCTTTGGGAGATAACTTTGAAGCCTACTACGACGATTTAGGAGGCGTTGATTTCGCAGTAATTACCGATTTAAGCATCCTGGATACGATCGTGCTTAACGGTCAATCGAGCGATTACGTGGTGCAGAATCAAGCTGTTTTTATTCCTGAATTAGGAGGACTCGTGCAGGGTACGGGAATTCTCAAGAAAGAGGCTGGTGGTAATGATTTGATCGGAGTCGTGCAAAATGTATTTGGTTTAGGTCTGAATAGTTCAGTGTTTCAATATGTCGATAACAATCTTGCACCTTGAGGATAGGTTGTATTGTAGCTGATGCTTGGTGCGTCTAATAATCTCACTTTTTCTCGAAGTCCGGCAGGGGTTTAAACACCTGCCTCATAGCTGAAGTCCGGCAGGGGTTTAAACCCCTGCCTCATAGCTAAAGTCCTCCTCAGAAAACCGAGAGGGGGAGGGGGAGAAAGGGTTTCTGTGATTCATAACGGGTGCCGCGCGCCCGTGGGATGCTCTAAAGAGGACTGAAAATGCGACGATATAAAAGAGATTTGGCAGTCGATTTTTAACCGACTTTTGCTATGAGACGGGGAATTGATTCCCCGTCGGATTTTGGGGCGATCGCACAAATTATTGCAGGTGAAAAGTTGTGTTAAAATAATCAATAAATAAATACAAAATGCTTTGCCTAATATCTTGCACCACGATCGACAATCCTGTAGGGGCGGGTTCGCCAAGGACTAAAAACGAAGCAAACAGGTTAAATAAACCCGCCCCCACCCCACAAATAACCCCGAAATACCCCCCTATTGACATTGCTGCAAAATGTCAGTTTCAACCTAAAACGCGACAAAAATACTCGCGGTACAAATTGCAACGCGGAATAACATAATTGTTTTGCCGCCGTACAATTCCCATGCTGTGCAATTTGTAAATTTGCATCGAATCTAATTCCACCGGTTCGGCCGAATGAACAACTTTTTTCAAAGCCACAGCTAATTCGGGATTGTGTTGCAATATTTCCAAATGCTTGCGCAAATGATTGCTGTAGATTCCCGATTCTGATGCTGCATTTTTTAATAGCTGAGTTAATGAGATTTTTTCACAGCTAATTTCATACATTGCCAATCTTACTAAATAAGGATGTCCCCCGATCGCACTTATTAACTCTCGCAATTCCCCTTCATCCCAATCCAAACCGTGCAAGCGAGCTAAATCGTAAATTTGCTGTTTCTCAAACTCCAGCAATTCAATAGGAACTCCCGCATTAAACGGAGATTGATTCATATCCAAAGGAATGTAAACTTCGGTAGAATGCGCCATTACCAACCGCAGTTTTTTCCAAATATCGGAAATCTTGGCTTTTTCGTGCCAGCTTCGCAGCATCCCGAGAAAGTCTTCAACTACTTCTGTATAGGGAAATACGCGATCGACTTCATCCAATCCCAAGACTAAAGGAGCATCTATTTCTGCGAGCAAATACTCTTCAAAGTAAACCGTACAGTTATCAT
>JBOFTL010001174.1:0-1866 GCA_051652045.1 Microcoleus sp.
ATATGCACGGAAATGTTTGGGAATGGTGTCAAGATATTTGGCACGATAATTATCAGGGTGCGCCGATAGATAACACTGCTTGGGAAACAGGTGGAGATGATAATAGACGGCTGTTGCGCGGTGGTTCGTGGTTCGATAATACAGCGCATTGTCGCTCTGCTGTTCGCTTCGGGAATGCTGCGGGCTACTCGCTTAATTATGGGGGTTTTCGCGTAGCTGCTTTTGTTTAGCATCCGGTTGCTCTTTCTTCCCTGTGAGGGTTCTTTTGCACTTTTCACTCTGGCTGTGGGTGCTTAATTTTTTTCAAAAGGGAGATATGCGCTGAAAATTGTAGATAATAATTGCTTGTCCTAAAATCTAATCAACTCAGTGCTTATCGATATCTCAGAGCGCAAGCTCGATTATTTATTCAATCAAAATATTACCCCGAATCCTCACAATACGCCCCGCGCCATCCAGAATGCCCAACAAATGCAGCGATTGGGTTTTTGGAATACGATAGAAGATAGAACCCTAGTGAGAGAACACCTCCAACAAGCTGCGCAAGAGTCCGATAATGTTGTCGAGCGATTTACCAAAGTTTTCAGAGATAATACTGGAGAGGAAGGACAAGCTGATATTGAGGTGTGCGAGTCCTTGCTTGCTGGGCGCTCGGGTAAATTTGCTAAAGTTAAAAGCTCTTGGGAAATTCTACCCGATCCCAGACAGAAGTTTGTTAGTGCTGAGCTAATAGGTGGTGATTAATAACAAGTTATTGAGACAGTTAACCGAATTTTTGATAAATTGAGGAAATAACAATGCAAATGAAACTTCGCAATAAATTAGATGAACAGATTTTATTAGAACTATTTTGGTCACAACCAGCGATCGCTAATTATGACGACGGTTACTGGTGTTATGAAGTTAAGGATGAGAAGGAAAATATCTTGAGATTTGGCATGAATGTTATAGAAGAATCCGTGCAAGTCGATCTAAAGAATGCTAACTTTACTCAAGTATCTTTCTCTTTTGAATTAGTTGACAGTATTGAAATTATCAATTTTGATTCTGGTAAGTTTGGTTTTACTGTCGCACCAGAAGTTTCTCAAACTAAGACGCGCATCGAAATTGAACTTCGTCCTTATATAAAAATTAATGGCTATACTTTAAGAAGGGAGTAAATCTCAGTAAAGTTAGGTCGATCGACCGCAGATGATGCAGATAAACACAAATCAACGCAGATAGTTTTAAGATAGGACAGTGAATGCGATCGCCTTGGAAAAATAAGGGCTAGATTTAATTATAATTATTTAGGAGCGCGATCGCCCCGATCGCACTTTCAATCGTAGAAAAAGCAGGAATTTAACATATGACAGATAGAAATGCTTTGCTAGCTAGGATTACTCAAACACCTGGTAAATGCGGAGGACGCCCCTGTATTCGCAATATGAGAATTCGCGTCAGCGATATTTTGGAAACTTTGGCAGATAATATAACTGCTAGCGAGATTTTGGCTGACTTTCCCGATTTGGAACCCGAAGATATTCAAGCCTGCTTACTTTTTGCATCTATGAGCATTGATTTCCCCAGGATTGCGGTATGATTTTTTGGTTAAATGCCCAGTTGCCTCCTAGTTTGGCACAGTGGTTGACTGAAACATTCGGCGTCAATGCTGTTACACTGCAAGAGCTTGGATTTCGCGATGCTCAGGATATTGAGATATTTAATGCTGCTCGCCTTAACGGTTTAGGTACGATTGTTGTAACCAAGGATCGAGATTTTGTAGATTTAGTAGTTCGTCTTGGCAGCCCACCTCAAATTCTCTGGCTGACCTGCGGTAACATTACGAATAGAGATTTGCAGCGCATTTTTACTCGTGCTTTTCCT
>JBOFTL010001175.1:0-2257 GCA_051652045.1 Microcoleus sp.
ATTATCGAGCGGACTGGGATTAATCCAGTCTGGTTATTTTTTGGTACGGGTCATCGATTTTTGTCGCAAGAACTTGGATCGGTACCCGTAGCTCGGGGGATGACCCCCGAGATTGTGCAGCTAGACCTGGCTGCAGCGGCACCCTGCACCACCCCCGCACCCAAGCCGGTCGCCGAGGACCGCAGAGAGCTGCTGTCACGGCTTCACGAATTGCTGGGGGAATGTCTGCAGGAGCGCTGAGATCGAGAACTTTGATTGAACTTGGTTTAATAGGTGTAATAAATCTGGTTTTCAAAACATCCCCCTTAAGGCGTATCTTCGAGCTTTTTTATTGTGCCCAGGAACACATAAAAAGTCATCAGTAGAACCACGGAATCTGACTATGGTCTTTACAGAAGTTAATAGATTGCCTGTAGGCAGTCTAGCGGTCCGCTATGGGATTTCTCGCCCCACACTGTACGGTCGAATCGGGGCGCTGAGCATTGTCACAGAGAAGATAGGTAAGATTGCCTACGTGGGTACTGAGCAGATTGCTCTCCTGGATGGGCTGGATCGGTTCCTGGCTCAGGGTGGCAGTACGGCAGACTACCAGGAGCGTCACGGACTGTTACCCCAACAGTTGGGTATACACAGCAAAAAGCCCCCAGAGGGGGGCAGTATGAGCCTGCGAGAGGCGAGTTATCTATTTCATGAGTTAGCCCAACAGTTGCCCCAACAACATGGAATGCACTGGAGTGAACGGCTGAGAATTTTGCAGGAAGCGGCGGATCGTGGCTGGTTGCTGTCAACCCAACAGTTAGCCGAACTGTTAGGGGTGAGCGGGCAGACGCTGCTGAGAGTGAACGGCTCAAAGCGGTTTGGGTTTGAGTTTAAGCGGGCCGGGCGGAATGGGGCAGAGATTGCCTGGCAAGTTCGCCCACCATCCTGCAGGCTAAGCCCTTTTTAGCTTGGACACGGGCATAGACACCGGGAACGGAAAGCCCTCGCTGTGCAGCATGGGGTTGCCGTTAGACTCCCAGCCCACAATTTGCCAGGTGTAGCCAGCCCAGAATTCTGGGGCTGTTGTGTCGATCACCTGGTCGCCAACGGTCAGGGGTGCGTCGGCGAAGAGGTCAAGTTGCCTCATCAAAATCGAAGCCGAGCGATTCTAGATGATCTAGTGTTTCCGCAATCGCGTCAGACACCTGCAGCCAGTCAAAATTAATCGATTCGCCACGATATTGATCCGCAAGATTGCACAGGCGATCAAACCGGCTGCGTAGTTTGTAAATGGCTCTGGGACTTGGACCGGCAGGCATTGGGCTGGTGAGCTGAAGGCAAGACCCGCAGACAAACGCTCTATGCGACATTGGCAACCCCCTTGGCGGCAAGCTCAGCTCTGAGGTGATCTGGCAACAGTCGGAGCTGCCCAATAGTTAGCTCATTGCTTGGCTTCCTGAGCTTTTCCAGCACATAGCTAGAGCGTTTTGGCTTATCCCAGCCCAGTTGGTCAAACAAGGCGACTGCTGCAGCCATAATCTGCTCTCTTTCGCCTGGCTGCGGGGCTAAATCCTCGGTGCCGCTGTCAGCCCACTTCGCGAGTTCTTCGCCACTAGCTTCGGTGAGCGTCAAGTCGGGCTGATCCATATAAAGCCGGGTGCGATCTTTGCTGGCTGTCACCTGGTGAGTGATTGAAACGTCAAAGCAAAGAGTCATTTCGTAGTCAAACCCATCGCGGGTAACCGCCTTTAGTCCAACTTTTTGGGGCGACTCCTTCCCTTTTGAATTCGTAGTCATTACGACTTCATCTTTCGTTCTGGAGCAACAAATCACATGGCATTTACTAGACAAGATTACGTCGATAAAAGCATTGTGCCGTGGAGTAACTTTTGACCAGGCTGTATAGCTGTTCCCGCTGGGACTGCTCCGAGTTACTTGCTCATGAATTTCGAGTACGCCCCCCTTGCCGCCCCATTCATGGGTAATGCTGTCGATGATGATTACTTCCATCCCAGCGTTCTGAGCCGCCTCAATTGCTTGGATATAGCGCTCAGGCGAGTACGGGGCTTCCAACTCCAGGACATTGTATTCGCCCATGTCGGCATAGAGTGAGGCTGATTGGTGTTCGGTATCGATTACACAAATCTTGGTCCAATCACCACATAGCCCATGAGCCAACCTCAATGCTCCTGTGGTTTTGCCGCTGCCAGATGGACCGAATAGCCCGATACGTAGCTTGGCTTTTTTGCGCTCGGCTCTTTTGATTTCCATTGCTTAC
>JBOFTL010001176.1:0-4982 GCA_051652045.1 Microcoleus sp.
AACTTTGGTGTCTTGAACCAAAACTGCCACAAGAGTTGTGCCCATGCGGGCGCTGCCAGAACGGCGGTCTTTTTGATTGATTTCAAAGATAGCTTTGTTGGCAATCCGCACCCCCTCGCGGATGGTATCTGCGGGAGGAAGGTGATTTTCCCAACGGTTTTGAAAGAATTCTTTGAGGGTTTCAGCAGCTAATTGACTGGCGATTTCGCCACCATCGTGACCTCCCATACCGTCGCAGAGAATGTACAGGCCTTTGTTTTGGAAGGTTCGCCCGAAAGACGTTTCGAGTTTGTTGACTTGAGTCCAGATGCTGAAAAAATCTTCGTTGTGGTCGCGCTGCTGGCCGACATCGGTGAGTCCTGCATCTTCCAAACGGTACACCTGCAAGGGCATGGGCAGGGTGATCACTTCGCCGTCGGGGGCGGGTTCTTCGATATCGTTAAATTGAAAGCGCGTCGGGGTAGAGGTTGGAGATAACGCTGGTTGCAGTTCTAGGGGGACGGTTTCCAGGCGCGATCGCAATTCGTCTATGGTATGAATGCCACCTCTGTAAATTTCTTGCAGCAGTTCGAGCAAAGCGCCAAAATGAGTGCGATCGGACTTGTTGAATATCGATTGCCACAGTCGCCCCAAATTTACCAGTTGCAACTCGGAATCGGGCGGTTCGGGATACAGCCGCTGCAACCGCAAGGAAGCCAAAGAAAAGGAAGAATCCGGACTCACCCGCAAATTGTCCAGTTCCAGCAGGCTTTGCCGGTAGCCCCAGGGTTCCAAGGCCGCCCACAATTCTGTCATTTCGTGCAGCCAGTACAAGATTTGCTGGGCGGAAGTTTCCGGCTGACTCCAGCGTTCTACTAGCAGCGGCCACTGCGAACAATCTTCTAGCAGCAGCACTGCCTGTTGGCCGTCGGACCAGCTATCGTGAATGGCCGGCAGGTTGTGAGAGTATTCCCAGCGGAGTGCTAGGTAAGGTTCGGCCGTGCCTTGGCAAAGTTCTGCTAAGGCGGAATTGGTGGAATTTTCTCCAGGTTTTGCTACTGCTGTGTAGGGTGAGGTGCGTTTGGCTACGCTGGCGGAACTGGCTGCTACGAGGGCTTTGAGGGGGGACATTTGCAGCGGCTGACAGTCCAATACCGCTACTGCTAAGGTGTCCGAGGGCTTGCGGGGCGGTAGGGTTTCCAGAAGTTGGTAGCGCTGCTGGGGGTCTAAGTATGCTCCTGCTGGTATGGCTGGGAGGAAGGATTCGGAGTTGGGGATGGGGATTTCCGGCAGTGGGCTGTCGGGACTGTCTGTTTCCGATCGGGTTGCTGCTTCTGGGTCTGCTGCGGTGGGAAAATTGCTGTCTGGGGCTGTTATTTCGGGTTGTAGGGGAGTTTGAGGACTGGTTGCTTCTGTTTGAATGGATTCTGGCTCGATCGCCCCTACGGCTATTTCCAGGTCGTTTCCGGGGCTGCTGAATTCGCCGTCGGTTGTCGGTTGAGAAGTTGGGGGTGCAGTTGGAGGTTCGCTAGGGGCTGGAATTTCTGGGTTAGTGGAATCTGTGATTTGTGGGGCAGTGTTTTCAGCAGGCGTGGTTTCTGGAAAAGTATCGGGTATTTGGGGAAACTCGGCTGGGGATGTTGCTAAATCCTGCGGGCTGACTGGAAAATTCGATCGACCGTAAATTACGGCTTGCCATACTTGACCTGTTGTCGTTCCGCAATTTTGGCATTCTTTAGCGCTAAAGGCGACTTGCGCGCTGCATTGAGGGCAAGCCTTGTATATTAGGGAAATTCCGCACTGTTGGCAAAACTTATTTCGATCGGGATTTTCAAACTGGCAGCGGGGACACAGAAGCATAGCGGTTCAAGAATTGGAGATTGGCGATCGAATTTGGGGCTTTAATTCCTAGTTTTGCATAGATTTTTCGGAGGGGCTGCGAGTTTTGGACGTGAGTCGCCACCTCGCTGCGATCGCCCCACACTCTATTTTATGGGATGGATTGAAAACGCAGATACAGCAAAAGGAAGAAAGCATAACTCAGCAGATCGATCTGAAAATTCAGTTAGATCGGGCTCAGATAATCCATTATCGTTGAGAATGCAAGCGCATCATAGATCGTGCGAGTTGGAGAATTGCGATCGGGGACGCTCGCGCTCGTACAATCAAACCTTCGAGCGAGTTATATCAGAATCCGGATTACTTACCCCCTATCTAAATCCTTCGTATCGCAGCGGTCGATTATTGTTTGCCGCTATAATTTGCCAATTCGCTGCCAGCAGCATATACAGCTTTGACGTTATACCAATTGAGAAAAATCCGAGCAATTTCTAAAGCTAACTGCGGCTTGCCTCGATCGATCAGCCATTGTAATAAAGGCCTCATCGTCCGCTCGTTGAGAGTCCCGCCTAAAGATAAAACTCCCCAAAGTACCTGATGCAACCAAGTCATTTGAATCATCATCCGCACTTCCCAAGTAGGGTGCTTTTGATAAAATAAAATACCCATTTTTCCTCGTTGAACTTCGCGCTCGATCGCCCGTGGAATTTGATCTAAACTAAAAGGCGGATGCCAGTGATAGCCAACAGCAGGGGGACATTTAATCAATTTTAAACCTAATTTTTTTAATCTAACTCCTAACTCTAAATCTTCCCAGCCGTAAAGTTGAAAGCGAGTATCGAACAGTCCGGCTTCTAACAGCCAGTGACGGGCGATCGCCACATTTCCAGTAGCAAAATAAGCAGCAGAAAAATCAGTTATTTTGTAAGGTTCTGAAGTAGGATTATCGAAGTTGCAAGTATTGATAACGCTGCCGTAAGTAAACACCCGATCGCTCTGTTTGTACCCCTGTAGCAAAGCCTCCGCGTGTGCTTGCAAAAAATGCTCCGTCACCACCAAATCGCTATCGATAAAAATAACAGTATCGCCCTTGGCCTCTGCGACGCCGAGATTGCGGGCCGCCGCCGGGCCTTGGTGAGATTGACAGAGCGATCGAACGTGAGTTAACATCTCAGCGTTAGCCGCCAACCATTCCAGCGTCCCGTCTGTGGAACCGTCGTCTACTACAATTACCTCATAATCTCTCACAATGTTACTAAACTGCTGATGTTCCAGAGCTAGCAGACACTTAGCCAAAATCGGCTTGCGATTGTACGTCGGAATCACCACACTAAAAAACACAGCTATTTCCTTTCCCCACAGTTACCGTATCCTACGGTAGCAGATTTTTTTCAGTAATAGTCCGGTCGATCGATCGCAGAAAATTAGTTTGTAGTGAGGACTTTAGTCTTCAAAATCAGGACGGAAGTCCTTACTGCGAACTGGGGTATGAGGCTTGTAGTGAGGACTTTAGTCCTCAAAATCAGGACTGAAGTCCTTACTACGAACTGGGGTATCAGGTTTGTAGTGAGGACTTTAGTCCTCAAAATAAGGAGTGAAGTCCTTACTACGAACTGGATCTTTAGTAAAGAATCTGCAAACCTGTACCATTTCCGACAAGCATTGAGCGCAATTAGGTGCATAATAAAAAGTCGGTTAAATTCAGGATGTAAATACCCATGAGTCGCGCTACAAAAGTTGTGCTAGCATATTCCGGCGGAGTCGATACCTCCGTCTGCATTCCCTACCTTAAACATGAGTGGGGTGTCAAAGAAGTAATTACTCTGGCGGCAGATTTGGGACAGGGAGACGAATTAGAACCGATCCGCAAAAAAGCTTTGGCATCTGGTGCTTCGGAATCTTTGGTAATCGACGCTACAGAAGATTTTGTCAAAGATTATGCGTTTCCGGCAATTCAAGCCAACGCACTTTACGAAAATCGCTACCCGCTTTCGACAGCCCTCGCCCGTCCGCTGATTGCTAAATTATTAGTAGAAGCTGCCGAAAAATACGGTGCAGATGCTATAGCCCACGGTTGCACCGGTAAGGGAAACGATCAGGTACGGTTTGATGTCTCGATCGGCGCCCTAAATCCCAAGATTAAAATTTTAGCACCGGCGCGGGAGTGGAAAATGAGCCGGGAAGAAACCATTGCTTACGGTGAAAAATTCGGCATTCCGTCACCGGTGAAAAAATCTTCGCCTTACAGTATCGATCGCAATTTATTGGGTATGGCAATTGAAGCCGGAATCCTCGAAGATCCCTGGGAAGAACCGCCGGAAGATGTGTTTTTGATGACCAAGGCGATCGAAAAAACTCCCGACGCGCCAGAATACATTGAAATCGGATTTTCTGCCGGAATTCCTGTCACGATTAATGGTGAAAGTTTAGCACCAGTTGCCTTAATTAGCAAGCTCAATGAGATAGTTGGAAATCATGGAGTCGGGCGGATTGACATGATTGAAAACCGCTTAGTCGGAATTAAATCGCGGGAAATTTACGAAACTCCGGCAATTTTAGTTTTGATGCACGCGCACCGAGATTTAGAAAGTTTGACGCTGACAGCAGATGTGACACGCTACAAGCGCGGCATCGAAGAAACATACAGCCAAATGATTTACAACGGTCTGTGGTACAATCCTTTAAAAACTGCGTTAGACGCATTTATTCAGGATACGCAAAAGCGAGTAACTGGAACTGTGCGGGTAAAACTTTTCAAAGGAAATGCGACAATTGTCGGCCGCAAATCGGAGAATTCGCTGTATAGTTTTGACTTAGCAACTTACGGTGCTGAGGACGAATTCGATCACAAAGCAGCGGAAGGATTTGTCTATGTTTGGGGATTGCCAACTCGCGTTTGGTCGGAGAAAACAAGGGGTTAGGAATTAATAGCGTCGTCGATTGTGCCGTCAGGGTTTGAAAGCTTTGGCTCATAGCGAAAATCCGCCAGGGGTTCAAACCCCTGGCTCATAGCGAAAGTCCGCCAGGGGTTCAAACCCCTGGCTCATAGCGAAAGTCCTCCTCAGAGAACCGAGAGGGAGAGGGGGAGAGAAGGGGAGGCGGAGAAAGGGTTTCTGTGATTCATAACGGGTGCCCCGCGCCCGTGGGATGCTCTAAAGAGGACT
>JBOFTL010001177.1:0-4485 GCA_051652045.1 Microcoleus sp.
AGAGTTTCTGTGCTTCATAACGGACCTCCCGCACTGAGGATTTTCATTTTGAGGCGGGGGTTTAAACCCCTGCTGGAGTGCGGGTGTGACGCATTTGTTAACGCCTGCAATCGCAGCCTTGTCTCCTTACTCGCACTGCCGGAAGCCGATTCGATCTAAATTGTCAAAAAACTATAACTTTTGAGAGGGAAAGCAACCGCTGAAAATTGTTTATGATGGTGAAAGACCATTTAGGAGGCAGCAAAAAATGCAAACTACAACAACTGCTCTCAGAGATGAGGTTCACCAGCTAGCTGAAGAAGCATTTCACATGAAGCTGATTTCGGGCTACGGCGACGGCCAAAACAGTAACGAATATCAAATAGTTTGGAATGGCAAACCCCGTCATCTTCCTTTAGACAGAGCTCGATCGATCTTAACCAATTTGCTCGCGCGATCGCACTAACCACATTCATCCGCTACTAAAATTCTGACGCGATATAGGGACGCGGCATTGCCGTGTCCTTTTAAATTGCATGAAAAACAAATAGCACTCCTTCAGAGCTTTGGGACACAAATTGATGATACAACCATTAAAGCGAAATATTTTCCCTGCTCTTGCCCATTTCCTATTTCCTATTACCAATTCCCTATTACCAATTCCCTATTCCCCATTCCCTATTCCCCATTCCCTGTTATATCTATCGGCGGTGTGTTGACAAATTTGCACAATTATTAATAGCGATCGGTCATTGAAAAATCCTTCACAACAATGCGCAAAATTACAAAAATTTTTGTATCAAAATCTACCTTTTGGCTGTTTTTAAGTTTAGAATTATCGTGATTTATTAAAATCAGTGCATATCTTAGGAGATAGTATGGCTAGCAGTGAAAATCGGGGTCAGTTAGTAATCATCGGCGGTGCGGAAGATAAAGAGGGAGACTGCAAAATCCTGCGGGAATTTTTGCGGTGCGCCGGAGGTACTAAGGCTCGAATTGTAGTGATGACGGCCGCTACTAGCTTGCCCGGAGAAGTAGGAGATAATTACATCAGGGTGTTTGAGCGGCTGGGCGCTGAAGATGTCCGAGTTGTTGACACTCAAGTACCTGAAGATGCCAATAATCCAGACTATTTAGAATATATCGAACAGGCAACAGGCATATTTTTTACGGGTGGAGATCAAGCGCGGATTATTAGCTGCTTGAAAGACACCAAACTTGATGCTGCTATGCACAAACGCTACTCCGAAGGTATTGTAATTGGCGGCACCAGTGCGGGGGCGGCGATGATGCCAGACATGATGATTATTGAAGGAGATTCGGAAACTAATCCGCGGGTTAACGTGGTAGCAATGGGGCCGGGAATGGGTTTCTTGCCGGGAGTTGTGATCGACCAGCATTTCGCGCAACGGGGGCGTCTGGGACGCTTGGTTTCCGCACTTTTATTGCAACCTGCAGTGTTGGGATTTGGGATTGATGAAAATACTGCTATTTTGGTTAGCGGTGATGAATTTGAAGTGATTGGTGAAAGTGCTGTAACTGTCATCGACGAGTCGGACAAAACCCACGACAATATGGAAGGATTGTTGAAGGATGAGGCTTTAGCAGTATGCGGTGCCAAGCTGCATATTTTGCCTCACGGGTATCGGTTCAACTTGAAAACTCGCCAGCCCGTATTCGATCGTCAAACAGCAACCACAGAAAGAGAAAAAGCTGCGGTTTAAAAGGTTCGCAGTACGGACTTGGTGTCCGTAAAATAAAGCAGCAACAAAGGTTCGCAGTAAGGACTTCATACCCAATCCTGGTATAATAACCCCTTTATTGTCATTGCGAGCGTAAGCGAAGCAATCGCAAAGACTCTGCCACTGACAGACGATTTATAAAGGGGATGGTTAACCGGGATTTGGTATCAGTCCGTAAAATAGAAAGGACTGAAGTCCTTACTACAAACTAAGATTTTTGCAGTTTATCGATCGAACTAAACAAATTCTCCTTTGGCAACCATCACCACTTTGCCGCCTACCAAAACATCGATTTTTTCCTCCGTTTTCTGAGACTGCAACAGCAGCAGCGAAGGTCGATCGATCTCGTAACCTTGCTCTACTTTAACATCAACAGAATCCTTCCCAAAATACGAATTCTCTGCTAAATACCCGGCCAAACAGCCGTTAGCACTCCCCGTTGCCGGATCTTCGGGAATTCCCAAGGAAGGGGCAAAAACTCGCACGCTCAAATCGTTAATTTCGTTGTAAGTTTCGGGGCAGAATATCAAAATTTCTTGTGCTTCTGTGGTAGCAATTAACTCAAAATATTTATCTAAATTGACTTTAGCTTTTTTGAGCGACGCAAGTGTTTTCAGCGGTATAATGATAAATGGCACTCCGGTAGAAACTTCTTGAATGGGGAATCTGCGATCGATCGCATCTACTTCTAAATTCAGCACGCTTGCCAAAGTTTCCACTGATAAATTTTGACCGAAAGTTGGCGATTTTTGCCGCATCCACAAAACATCGGGCAATTCTTGGTGATAGTTAAAAGTAACCGGAATTTGACCGACTGCGAGATTGAGAATAATACGATCGACCTTTTCTCGCACAATCTCTTGCTGTAACACAAATGCCGTACCTAAAGTCGGATGTCCCGCAAAGGGCAACTCCTTTTTTGGGGTAAATATTCGCACGTCATAGCCGCCGTTTTGCATGACGGGCGATCGAATAAACGTAGTTTCAGAATAATTGATTTCTCTCGCTATTTGCAGCATTTCGGTGTCGGACAAATTGGCAACTCCCGCACCGCAAACTACTGCCAGTTGATTGCCAGCATATTTTGACTCAGCAAACACGTCAACAATGTAAAAATTCACAGCTTTCTCCTTTTATACTCAATTCGTGTATACGCTATTTTTCATTAACCACAGAGGACGCAGAGACTACGGAGAGAGGGAGAGAGTATAAAGTTAACCAGAACAATCCTGGATGTACCTTCTCTATTTTTCGGGTGCGCACTGCGCACCTTACTACTATATTTGTAGGGTGTGCACTGCAAGCCTTACTGCTTAAAAACCGTTTGTAGTGCGGACTTCAGTCCGCAAATTTAGGGACTAAAGTCCCTACTACGAACTAATCCGAGCAAATTTTCAACCCAAATTTGCTACTTCAAACAGCGAATTGCCTCCAACATTCCCCTAGCTTTATTCAGAGTTTCTTCGTATTCCATTTCCGGCACAGAATCGGCAACCAAACCGGCACCTGCTTGCACTGCAACCGAATGTTTGCCCTCACCCAAATCGCGCACTACCATAGTCCGAATTGCGATCGCGCTATTCAATTGCCCTTCAAAATCATAATACCCGTAAACACCAGAATACACTCCCCGGCGGCAGCCTTCCAATTCATGCACGATTTCCATCGCCCGAATCTTCGGAGCACCGCTAACAGTACCCGCCGGAAAACCAGCTTTTAACAAATCCCAAGCAGTCTTATTTTCGGCCAATTCTCCGATGACATTGCTGACAATATGCATGACATGAGAATAACGCTCGATCGCCATTAATTCATCAACTTTTACAGTCCCGCTGCGGCAAACTCTGCCTAAATCGTTTCTGCCTAAATCCACCAACATTACGTGTTCCGCAATCTCCTTCGGATCTTGCAGCAATTCCGCAGCCAAAGCCTCATCTTCTTGATGAGTTTTACCCCGGCGGCGCGTACCCGCGATCGGCCTTAAAGTAGCAATCTTTTTGCCATCGGGCGTATTTTCTGCCTTCACCATAATCTCGGGACTCGAACCGATAATCTGCCAATCTCCAAAATTAAAATATGCCATGTACGGAGAAGGATTGATCGATCGCAAAGAGCGGTAAAGTGCAAAAGGATCGCCGCTGTATTCTGCCTCCAATCGCTGGGAAATTACTACTTGAAAAATATCGCCAGCTTTGATATAATCCTTAGCTTTCAATACATTATCACAATACTTTTCGCGAGTAGTGTTGCTGGTATAAGTTAATTCCGAACTTCCGGCAACAGAACTAGCAGCTTGAGGGTCGATCGGAGGACTCCATTCTATCAAAGTAGATTGCTGCGAAAGCGGAGATTTCAGCTTATTTACCAACTGAGAAACGCGATCGCACGCTTGCTGGTAAGCTTCGGCCAAATCTACTTTATCCTCGCGCAAATCCGCATAGGCGATCGCCCAAATTTTCCGCTTCACCTGATCGAAAATCAGCAGATTATCCACCTGCATCCACAAGCCATCCGGCAGATCTTTTTCCCCAGCCTGATATACTGGAACTCGCGGTTCGATCCAGTTAATTAACTCATAACCCCAAAACCCAAATAACCCGCCAATTCCCGGCGGTAACTGCGGCAATTTCACCGGTTGATAGGGCTGCAAACACTCAGTTAGTGCTGCAAACGGATCGCCTGCAAACACCTTTTCGGAACCATCGCGATAAACTTGAACGGTGCGAGATCCCTTAGCCTGCAAAATCCACAGCGGATCGCACCC
>JBOFTL010001178.1:0-1739 GCA_051652045.1 Microcoleus sp.
AATTGCCAGTGCGCGATCGCTTTTACCTGTTCCGCTGTATGCGTCGCCCCCAACAACAAAATCGGCGCTTCAATTCCAGATTTTCGCAATTCAATTCCCTCTGGAATTGTTGCGACTCCCAGCCAACTCGCACCAGCTTGCAAAGCTGTTTGACTGACAGTAACTGCACCGTGTCCGTAAGCATCGGCCTTGACAACTGCCATCAATTGTGTTTGAGTAGATAAAATATTTTTAACCTGTTTTACATTGCTCTCCAAAGCTGCGAGATCGATTTCCACCCAAGCTCGATCGCACAATCCATCGTAACCGCCCAGCAACGTTTGACGGGTTGCTTTTGTTGCTCTTTCTGCTGGCGTCTGTTCTTCACTTAACATTGTTACTTACTCCTGCTTGCTGTCACCACTAAAAGTTTATTGGATATTTTACCGTCGGTTTCACGATAATCAGAAAATTCTTCAATCTATTATTGAAAGTCTATTATTGAAAATCTCCCATCGGCAAGTTCGATCGCCAAGCATACCGCAATCGCCCGGAAGTATTTGCCGGCATTCTTTTGTTGCCGCTGTTGCAGATGTCCCTTACTCACTCAACCTCTCTCAACATTGTTATTTGCCCCTGCTGGTTTACCAAATTAAAAAATATTATAAATTTTATTAAGATTTAATTCATCGGTAATATAAGATCGCGTTAGATGCTGTACCATACCTAAATTCAATTAATTAAGCAGAAGCATCAAATATCGATCGCGAAAATGATTGTTGTCAACTAACAATTGTCAACTCTCAACTCTCAACTCTCAACTCTCAAGTTTTAACTCTCAACTCTCAACTGTCAACTATCACCTCTCAACTCTCAAAAAAAAATCATGGACGAACTGGCTTACCTGCACTTAGCTGAAACTTGGGAAACTCCTGCAGACAAAACTCCAACTCTTCACTGGAAAAAACACCTAAATTCAACATCTGCCGCTTTACTTTGCTTGACGATCGCACTAACAATTATCAACTCGATCGGTCCCGCATTCGCCCTCATCAAAAGAGGCGATTCCGGCCCAGAAGTCGCGCAAATCCAAAAAACTCTCAAACAAGTAGGATATTTTCGCGGTAGGGCGACAGGATTTTACGGTTCCATCACTGTTGCTGCGGTGAGAAAGTTTCAAAAAGATAACAATCTAAAAGTTGATGGAATAGTCGGTCCCCAAACATTATCCGCACTGAAAATCCAGCCAGAAACTACCACATCAGAAGCCGAACCTACAATATCGCAAAAGATCGATCGAACACCTGAACCTACTGCCGCCTCACCAACACCAGAATCGGTAGAAAACCCAAATCTAGAACAGGAAAAAACCGATCCTTCTCCTGAAGCAACGGAATATCCCGATCGATTAAAGGATGCAGATAAACCAACTTTTCAAGTGCCAGATATCAACAATCAAAATCCTAATATATCGACAGAAAATAGCGAACAAGAAAAACCCAAAAAACTGGTAAACTCACCAGAGATCGAACCTCGCAAAATGAAACTCGTAAAAACTATTTACGGGAAGATCTCACCCAAATCAATAGTTTATTCGGGAAACGGTTTGTTTTTCGCACAGAACATGATGTACAACCATACCATCACTGTTTACGACAGAAATTTTAACTTAGTCAAAACCATTCCCGATACAGTAAAATTAGCCAATTACGGCCTTACCAAATTCAAAGGTAATTATCAAGGAGCCCCGGTAGAAGCAG
>JBOFTL010001179.1:0-3936 GCA_051652045.1 Microcoleus sp.
AAATTCCGAAAAAATACTGTTGACATTATTTTCAAACTGAAGATAAAATTGTGACTCTCGATTTGTGTGACTCATTTTAGCGTTTGTAGTAAGGACTTCAGTCCGTTCTATTTTGCTAACTAAAGTCCGCACTACTAACAGTTTTTTATCGCGTTCGATCGAGAGCGATCCGATTAGTTTGTAGTAAGGACTTCAGTCCGTTCTATTTTGCGGAATAAAGTCCGCACTACGAACAATTTTTTATCGAGATCGATCGAATCGCAGTAATGACTCGCTGTAAATCTTCTTCAGTTAAATTCGAGCCAGAAGGCAAGCAAAGACCGCGATCGAATAACTCTTCAGCAACTTCACCACCGACAGATTCACAATCAGCAAATACTGGTTGCAAATGCAAAGGTTTCCACACCGGACGCGCTTCTATTTTCTCCTCAGCAAGGGCGAGACGAATTTGTTCTCGATCCGCACCAAAAGCAGCCGGATCGACAGTCAAACAAGTCAGCCAGCGAGTAGAACTTCCGAAATCAGCTTCCGGCATAAATTCAATTCCCGGCAGATTTCCCAAAGCTTTTTGGTAAACTTCAAAATTATGCCGTCTCGATCGCACTCGCTCTTCTAAAACGCGCAATTGACCGCGACCGATGCCAGCTAAAACGTTGCTGAGGCGGTAGTTATAGCCGATTTCCGAGTGTTGGTAGTGAGGGGCCGGATCGCGGGCTTGCGTCGCCAAAAAACGAGCTTTTTCCATTAGCTTTTGGTCTTCTGAAACTAACATTCCGCCGCCGGAAGTGGTGATAATTTTATTGCCGTTAAATGAGAAGATGCCGATTTTGCCGAAACTTCCCGGAGAACGGTTTTTGTAACTAGCCCCTAACGATTCTGCCGCATCTTCAATTAAGGGAATTTGATAATCGTTGCAAGCTGCTAAAATCGGATCGATATCGCTACTTTGTCCGTAGAGGTGTACGATAACCGCAGCCTTGGGTAACTTTCCGATTTTGGCTCTTTTGTCAAGTGTTTCTCGGAACAAATCGGGATTGATATTCCAAGAAGTGCGATCGCTGTCAATAAAAACAGGTTTTGCGCCAAGATAAGTAATCGGGCTAGCAGTAGCAATAAAAGTCAAAGTCGAGCAAAAAACTTCATCTCCCGCACCAACACCAATTAATCGCAAGGCTAAATGTAAAGCCGCCGTACCGGAACTAACTGCCGCAGCGTGTTTAGCCCCCACTACCTCGCAGAATTCTCGTTCAAAAGCATCCACATGGGGACCGACGGGTGCAATCCAGTTGGTATCAAAGGCTTCTTTGACGAAATCCTGTTCTAGGGAACCCATGTGAGGTGTAGACAGGAGAATTTGTTTTTTCATTCGATCTTTAGTTGAGAGCTCGATAGGCCGGGAAAAAGTTAGACTTGAGGAGTTCTTCAGGCTGAATGTTTAAAAACTTTGCCCGCACTCCTACTAAATAATTATATTTTTCTCGGTCTGCGATCGATCGTCCTGTCAAAAAATTGTGTCTTTGTCGGGAAAAACCTGCCTTGAAAACATACAATTTATCTTTAGAGCTGCCGACACCACCTCCTATATGTAAAAACTCATTGCCTCGCGCTTTTGCCCAGTATCGGACATAATCCAACAATAAATTAAACGGAGAATCGTGTAAAAACAGAGTTTTCGTGCCGCCCAAATGAGCTTGTACGATCCCGCAACATTCAAAAAACACGCAAGCAGCAGCAATTTGCTCTTCCAGTTCTACAATACATAAATGAATTGCTGCGCCGAAGTTTAACAGTTGTTCGTAATAGTCCGATCGATAGTAATAAGATTGACTTGCTCCTACGCGAGTCATTGTTTCTTCATAAATAGTTTTGACTGCATTTATATATTCCCCGACAGGAACCATTCTGGCAGTAAAACCCATTCGCTTGCACTTATTAATCGTACTTTGATGACCTCTTCGAGTATGCGCCCAAAGTTCGCCTTCAGAAAGTTTTAAATTAATTGAGATAGTTTCCCCAGAGATCGTGAAAGTTCCCGGTTGAAAGATTTCATTAAAATTGTCGTTAAGGATGGGATGCAGTCTCAAAAAAGCCGAACATATATTTTTACTTTGGAACGCACGGATCAGTTCGTTCATGGCAAGATCGGGGAAACCTGGAGTCTTAGCTGCCGCTTCACTTAATAAAATTCCAGGATATCCATAGGGTGAAATAGCATCAAAGATAGCTTCAGATCTCGATCCTGGAGGCAGGATATCATCGCATTTACGCAACAAATAAGGTACAAAAAAAATTTTGTCACCATCAACGATCGCCACAGCTTCAGGAGTTGTATTGGTTCTGTTTGATTCCAAAGCCATGTACTCAGGTAGATCGTAAATGTCGTAACGCAGTTGTTGCAAAGTCGATCGCCACAAAGGATTTTCTAGATCGATCGCTTGAACGTTCAGATCTCTTCCTCCGAGTACAAGACTGGAAACACTGCCGGATCGCTAAAATCTGGGTCGCCGTCGGGCAATTTCCCGCACAAAACTTCGTCAAAGATATGAATCTGTTTTCCTTGCTTGTTCCAAAAAGGCTGATAGTGATTTTCCCCATCTTGGAGGTGAACTCCCATTGCTAAGCGGAAATTATCGCTGCGATTGGGATAGCTACCGTGAATCGTCCAACGGTGGTGAAAGCTGACTTGACCTTTGCTTAAGGTCATCGCTATTTTGACTACTTGCCTGCCTTCTTGGCGAAATTTTTCTTCAAAATCTTCTAGGTTGGTGTTGTTGAAAAATCGCACATTTTCGATGTCAGACCATTTATGGCTGCGATCGAGTACGACGAGAGGCCCTCTAGCTTCATCGAAGTCGTGAAAGGGAATCCAAGCTGTTAGCAAGTTCTGAGAACTGCAAGTAGCCCAATAAGCTCCATCTGCGTGCCAGCCGACAGCACTTTGATTATTTTTGGGATCTTTTGTTGGCGGTTTGTAAACTAATTGATCGTCCAATAATCGAATCTGTTTTGTCCCAGCCAGACGCGCCGCGATCGCGCCTATAATTGGCTGAAGTGCCAACTTCCGGAGTTGGTGGTGTTGCAAAGAAACAAATTCATTATTGCGTACCACATCCCAGCCATCTTCTGGTTTCCAGTCGCTATATCCCGTACTGACGGGAAGTTGGGCGTCTCTTTCTCCTCGATAAAACCTTTCGCTAGCTAGAATTGCTTCATCGATCGAATCGTCTGGCAGTATCTTTTTTGAGATATACCAGCCGTGTTCTTCATAAAAAGCGATATCGGCTTCCGAAGGTAAAAGTGCTAGCTGTTCCTCCGAAAGACCATAGGTAAAAGTCTCCATTTTTAAATTTTTGTAAAATTAGATAATCAAATAAGCCAGGGATTAAATCTCCTGGCTCATAGTTTAATTTATTTTTAAATAACTATCAAAAATCTTTATTCAATTTTAACAAAACAACCATTAAGCTGTTCGACATTCAAACTGCACTATTTGTGGAGCAGACCCCATGCTGTACTGGTTCAAGCAATAAATTTAAATGACTAACAGCTTACCCTATCGCGATGCTAATTTACGCGCGATCGAGGACACCAGTGAATTCTGCGGCTGTAGCATAGCCTTCTTGGCTAATCCCGTCTCTTTTCACGACTTTCAATACGGTCAAAAACAGAATTTTCAAGTCAAACCACAAACTCCAATTATCGACGTAGGAAACATCAAGTTTGAATTTAGCATCCCAGCTAATAGAATTGCGACCGTTGACTTGAGCCCAACCGGTAATTCCGGGCATTACATCGTGGCGGCGAGCTTGTTCTGGAGTGTAGCGAGTGAGATATCTTACCAATAAAGGACGGGGACCGACAAAACTCATGTCACCTTTGAGTACGTTCAAAAGTTGAGGCAATTCGTCGAGGCTGGTTTTGCGCAAAAATTGACCG
>JBOFTL010001180.1:0-2395 GCA_051652045.1 Microcoleus sp.
CGTAAAACTGTTTAACAACTTGGTTCTAGAGCCTGGAACTAGCTACGCATTCCAGGGTAGGAACTGAAACACTTGCTCTAAACGGAGTCAGTGAAGACTGAGGCTGGTCAGCTAACCGAAGTCAGAGGCATGAAGCCCCGTCACTTCAGTGGGGGGTGCTGACAACATAAGTTTATTTGTGAGTCGCAATTCTTCCCACCGCTGATGACATTTTTCGCCTCAACGGCTCATTCGTCATTGAAGCGGGGGCATCCTTGCGACAGTTTCGGCGAGATTGAAAAGCTAACACCGCAATCTTTGATTCGACCTAGGAGGATGTTACAAGAAAGGTTGAACTCGATCGATCAATTGCGCGGCTTGCATCACACCTTCAATGCGATCGATTTCAGCACCATTTTTAAACAACACCAAAGTCGGCAAAGCATAAATATGATGCTGCGAAGCCAACAGTTCGTACTTATCCGTATCAATTTTGACAACCATCAGCCTATCTTTTAACTGACCGCTGACTTGCTCTAAAATCGGTGCCATCATCTGACAAGGCCCGCACCAAGTAGCATAAAAATCTACAAGTACGGGTACATCAGAGCTCGATAGCAACTCCTCAAAACTGCTGAACTGTTTTTGAACTGCCATAGGACAAGATAAATTTTTTTGGTTCTGGCTCGATTTTAGTGCAGAATGCTCAGAGCATAGATTTCGAGGATACAATTATGGAATTATTGCCGGAAACATTTCAGAGATTGCGGGGTCAAGTTGCAGTTGTTACTGGTGCGTCGCGGGGAATCGGTCGCGCCGTGGCTTTGGGTTTAGCAGCAGAGGGTGCCAAAGTAGCGGTGAACTACGCAAGTTCGAGCACTGCTGCTGATGCAGCGGTAGCAGAAATTATCGCAGCCGGAGGAGAAGCTGTCGCCCTGGCGGCAGATGTCTCGAAAACTGACCAAGTAGATTTGCTCATCAATAATGTCATGGAAAAATGGGGGCGGGTTGACATTTTGGTGAACAATGCGGGAATTACTCGCGATACTTTACTGTTGCGGATGAAGTTGGAAGATTGGCAAGCGGTAATCGATTTGAATTTAACGGGCGTATTTTTGTGCGCGAAAGCTGCGAGTAAAATCATGCTGAAACAACGCAGCGGCCGGATTATTAATATTGCTTCGGTGGCCGGACAAATGGGAAATCCGGGTCAAGCTAATTACAGTGCGGCGAAGGCTGGAGTAATTGGATTTACGAAAACTGTGGCGAAGGAGTTGGCGAGTCGCGGGATTACTGTGAATGCTGTGGCACCGGGTTTTATCACTACAGACATGACGAAGGATGTCAAATCTGATGACATTTTGAAATACATTCCTCTGGGAAGATACGGGGAAGTTGAGGAAGTTGCGGGGATGGTGAAGTTTTTGGCTGCGGATGCGGCGGCGGCTTATATTACCGGTCAAGTTTTTAATGTTGATGGGGGAATGGTGATGGCTTGAGGGGGATTTTGCGATCGCAGATGTAACTGCCGATTAACGCGGATTAACGCGGATATAATTTGGGTGTAGGGTGCGCACTGCGCACCTTACGGGTGAGTTTTAATATTGTAGTAAAACTCTTAAAACTATGGTATTGCAAGACCATTTTCGCCCGCCGCTATCGCTGCGGCGTCACTGGCACTCCTTTCACAATGCTTGGGCGACTTACATCGCCTCAGATTTGAATTCTAAATTACCAGCAGGCTATTTTGCCGAACCTAACGTGCAATTCGGAATTGAAATTGATGTGGCAGCTTTTGAGGAACCTTTATCAGAGTTTGAGGGCGAAGAAGCGGTAATTCGTTTGCCGATTTCTCCCAGCAATTGGATGCCGCCACCACCTGTTCAAAGCGTGCCTTTTTTACCAGCGGCAGAAACTTTGGCAGTAAATATTTTTAATACTGAATCAGGTCCGATTTTAGCAGGCGCGATCGAATTAATCAGCCCTGCAAATAAAGACCGCGCTACTCATCGCAGTGCTTTTGTTTCTAAGTGCGAAACTTATTTGCGACAGGGAATTGGCTTGGTAATTGTTGATGTTGTGACTGCCAGAAAGGCAAATCTTCACAATGAATTGCTAGCCCGTTTGGCGACAGGAAATACATCACTGCTGAATGCGGATCTCTATGCAACATCTTATCGCCCGATCGAACGTAACGGCAACCCCTATCTCGATATTTGGCAGGAACAATTAGCGGTTGGTTGTGTATTACCTGCGATTCCGCTGTGGTTGCGGGGCGAGATTTGTTTGCCTGTAGAATTAGATAATATTTACGATCGCACTTGTCGGGAACAGCGAATTTCTGTCAGCAGTGCCTAGCAATTGGAAAAAATCGCAAATATATACGGATATCTTGACGCAAAAAACGGGACTTTTT
>JBOFTL010001181.1:0-3038 GCA_051652045.1 Microcoleus sp.
TAACATCCATAAGTGTTGGGTTTCATTGCGTTCAACAAAGACTTACTGTAGGAATTGCAGTTAATCTATCGCACATAATATGAAACCCTCTTGTGTCACTTCGCGGAAGGGATCGTTCAAATCCGGGTGAGATATCTCCGCGATCTTTCGGCGGTTGAAACCGATGCAAGGGGTGTTCTCATCTGTGATGCTACGCTATGCAAGACCTCAGACTCTCAGATATTGCCGTTATCAGAGTTTGAGGTCGAATATCAGATTTTCACCCCCAACTGGTCAAACAAAGTGTCCTTGAATGTACTAGAGTGAAATGTTAAGAGATTAAACAATCCTTAAGGTTCCACCGTGCAATTATGGCTAAAATTCAATTTTCCAGAGGTATAGACGAGGAAGTCGTGCCCGACGTGCGCCTGACTCGCTCTAAGAGTGGCAACCAAGGCACTGCCACCTTTGTCTTTGAAAATCCCAAAGCTCTCAGCAGCAGCAGTACCGAAGACATTACGGGAATGTACATGATAGATGAAGAAGGCGAACTCGTAACTCGCGAGGTAAAAGCTAAATTCATTAACGGCCAGCCTGCGGGTTTGGAAGCTCTTTACCTGATGAAAACTACTGAAGAATGGGATCGGTTTATGCGTTTCATGGAACGATACGCCCAAGCAAACGGTTTGGGATTTAGTAAGGCATAATCGGTAATTGGTAATTGGTAATTGGTAGTTAGTAATCGGCTGCTTGCCGAGAGCTGATTGCCGATTACATCAGAACAGAGACTATAATGCAAATTCCTCACCCCGATTTATCTGAAATGACAGTAAATTGTGCTGTCATTACTGTCAGCGATACGCGATCTCCCGATACAGACAATAGCGGTTTGTTAATAAAAAAATTACTTAAAGATGCCGGTCATGCTGTGGTCGCTTACGCAGTTATTAAAGATGATGCTGGAAAAATTGCATTGCAAATGCAGGCCTTTTCTCAGAGGCAAGATGTCGATGCGATCGTGTTTAGCGGAGGAACGGGAATATCGCCCCGAGATACAACTTATGATGTGATGGAAAGTTTGTTAGACAGGATTTTGCCGGGATTTGGCGAGATTTTTCGGTTTTTGAGCTATCAAGAAATTGGTTCGAGGGCGATCGCTTCTCGGGCTGTTGCTGGAGTTTATCAAGGAAAATTAGTGTTTTCACTTCCGGGTTCCAGCAATGCCGTGACTCTGGCTATAGAAAAGCTTATTTTGCCCGAATTAGTTCATTTAGTACGACAGTTACGTGGCAGTTAAGTAGAAGGAAGAAGGAAGAGGGAAGAAGGAAGAAGGAAGAGGGAAGAAGGAAGAGGGAAGAAGGAAGAACAGCAAGCTGGTTTAATAGCCGTAAGGTGCGCAGTGCGCACCCTACAAATCACATCTAGCCGTAAGGTGCGCAGTGCGCACCCTACAAATAGAGTAGATAGTCCAAGACTGTTCAATCTAAAATCTAAAATCTAAAATCACTCTGTCTCGCCCTTTTTCTTTCGCTGTATATAGAGATCTATCGGCCGCTGCAATTAATTTTTCTGCGGTAGTTTCCTCTGTCGGAAACGCGCTAGCCACACCCAAACTCATTGTCACGCAAGCACTCACTGCTGAGTTAGCGTGGGCGATAGCTAAGTTTTTTACCCTAACTCTAATTTGATTCGCGATCGAGACTGCTTCAACCCCCGAGATCCGGGGTAAAACTATCGCAAATTCTTCACCTCCATAACGCGCTACCAAAGTCTCGTCTGCAACTTCTCCTGTTGCATAATTTACAGCTTCCGCGATCGCTTTGGCTACTTTTTGCAAGCAAGCATCTCCCGCTTGATGCCCGTAAGTATCGTTGTATTTCTTAAAATAGTCAATATCGCCTAAAATTAAAGATATTTCTGCTGATTCTTGCTCCAGAAACTTCCACGTTCTGTCTAAGAATTCATTAAAGCAGCGGCGGTTGGCAACTTTAGTTAATCCATCGGAGTTGGCAAGGCGGTATAATTCAGAATTAGCAGAGGCTAATTGAGAGTTAGCTGTTTCTAACTCGGACTTGGCAACAGATAAATTATAATAAAGCTCGCTAATATACCAGGTAGCTTGTTGGTGAATTTGCGATAAAGCTAACAGCACTTGATGTACGTCCAACAACCTATAAACATGAGGCTCTAATTCAACGACAATTGGTTCGTAAAGCAGTTCGGGAGTTCGTTGTACTGCCCGTTGAGCTGCCATGACAATTAAGGCTGCACCGGGCAATATTAAAATGTCCGTGCGGGCTATTTGATACAAGGCCATAATCGGTCGGTAAGCAAAGATATCGACTCCGTAAGGGCGGCTCATGTGTTCCATAAATCTCCGCCTGGATATCATGCCCAAAAATTCCCCTTTTAAAGTCAAGATAACTCCCGGCAGCAATGGCTGGGATTGAAATAACCGAGCTACTTCTTTACCGAGATAGGAAGATTCGACTTGAAAATTGAAGAATGACAGTTCTTTAAGAGTAGACTCCAAAGATAGACTTTGGGAGGGTTTTTCAAATTCAATAGATGGCGCAATAATAAATTCCCCAGACACAGCGCATAGCGAATGAACGATACAGCAACAAAAAACATAGTATCAGCTATTAGCCGATATTAGCATTAATATATTAACACTGGCTGTATTCTTAACTACAATGAAGAAGGAAGAAGGAAAAAGGAAGAAGGAAGAAAGGGAGATGGGAAGATGGGGAGAATTCTCCAATTCCCAATTCCCAATTCCCAATTCCCAATTCCCAATTCCCGAACAACTATTTACCATCCCCAAGTTCCCGCACCTCCCTTAAAGGGTCCGACAATATCTTTAGTAATCCAACCGCCGTAAAAATCTCCAGCTTGAGCTTGTACCAATTCCCCATCTACATAACAAGTATCCATCAAACTCGGATAAAAACCCACATAGTTTTTAATAGGCTCAAAAACCTGAGTTGGATTGGGATAAAACCAAGCGGCATTTACCGCTTCTTTGTCCCCTACTACCACAGTATAATAACCCGCTT
>JBOFTL010001182.1:0-1946 GCA_051652045.1 Microcoleus sp.
GATATCGTGTTACCAATTCCCAATTCCCAATTCCCCATTACCAATTCCCAATTCCCAATTCCCAATTCCCAATTCCCAATTCCCAAGCATATTTATTATTCGATCGCCCGATCGATCCTTTCCCTGACTAATAAATGTAACAAAGAACGCAGGGCAAACAAACCGCCCAATCCCGATAGCGCAAAAACTCCGATCGCCCCCATTTTGTAACCTCCAATTAGCAGTATCGCACCCGACACCAGTGCCAAACCAGTCAGACAAGAATAAATTAAAGTTTTTAGAGCTAAATTAATGCGTCTGAGGGCGCGATCGCTCTCAAGATTGCGCACCCTAATTTGCAATTCCCCATCTTCAATCCGCCTTTCCAAACGTTCGAGCAAAACCTCGGATTTGCTGGGCTGTTGCAACTTGTACCGCAGAAAATTTTGCGCTTGTTTTGCCAATTCTCCCACCGCATTTTTGCGCCCTTTGCTAACAACCAGACTCTTGACAAACGGCTTAGCAGATGCTAAGAAATTATAGTGGGGGTCGAGAGTTCTCGCAATACCGTCGAGAGTCGTCAGAGATTTCACAATAAACATCATTTGCGCGGGCAAGCGAAACGGTTGCTGCTCGAACATGATGTAAAGTTCGTTCTTAATTTCATTAAAAGCTTGAAAGTCGATCGGCTTATCAATAAACTTATCCAACAGAAAAGCAATCAGCCTGCGCACCGGCATCATATCCGGCATCCGTTCCACCAAGCCGATCGAGATTAAAGTCTCGATTACGGTATCAACATCTTTTTTAATCACGGCAAAAAAAGTCTTGACCATTTGGTCTTTATCCAGAGACTTAACCTCTGCCATCATCCCGAAATCGTAAAAAATCAAACTGCCATCTTCAGTAACAGCCAAATTTCCCGGATGCGGATCTGCCTGAAAAAAACCGTCAACTAACAACTGCTTCAAATAACAGCAAATTCCGAGCTGATTGAGTTTGGCAATATCAACTCCGATCGCCTCTAAACTGATGCGATCGTCCACCTTAATACCGGGAACGTATTCTACAGTCAAAACTTTTTGAGTCGTATACTGCCAGTAAACTTTCGGGACAATAATCTGAGGGTAGCCTTGAAAATTTCGAGCAAAGCGATCGGCGTTTTTTCCTTCTTGCACGTAATCGATTTCTTGAAATAAAATTTTAAAAAACTCGCGATAAATAGATTCCAAATCGTACTTGCGCGTCCCCGGAAAATAATGCTCGCAAAACCGCATCACTTGGTGAACCGCCTTCACATCCAAATCGAATAACCTTTGCAATCCGGGGCGTTGCACCTTAACAATTACATCTTCCCCAGTGTGCAGCCGCGCTTTGTGAACCTGCCCCAAACTAGCAGCAGCGATCGGAAACGGGTCAAAATCGCGGTACAAAGCATAAATATCCTTGCCCAACTCAGATTCTATCAGCGCGATCGCTTCTTCCGAACTGAATTCAGGCACCCGATCCTGCAACTGTCCCAACTCCTTGATATATTCCAGCGGCAGCAAATCCGCACGAGTAGAGAGAGACTGTCCGATTTTAATAAAAGTCGGGCCCAAGTTCAGCAAAGTATTGACCAACCAGTGAGCGCGCAGCCTTCTAGTATGAGGCGAACGATCTTGCAGCAGCCCATCCCACCACAAAAAAAATATAAACTTGCTCGCCGCTGCAAAAACATCTATCTGTCTGGCGAGCGGCGAATATTGAGATCGTTGCCAGCGCAGGGGTTTGGGTGCAGCCTTTATGAGCATAGTATTCGTCGCGATCGATTTTCGTGCACCGCAACGATTTTAACCGAAAATTGGACCGAGCGATCGCTTGGAGAGTTACCTTCGTTGGGCAGGATGAAGCATTTGGATCTGAAATATTGCGTTTTTACCAAAGATTGTCGCCCGAATGCTTCATCCCTACGGGTTTCTCGATCG
>JBOFTL010001183.1:0-4431 GCA_051652045.1 Microcoleus sp.
TTTCCAGCCAAACCAATGATGTAATTAGTGCTAGTATTTCCTGTCAGAGAATCATCCCTACTGCTGCCTTGAATGTCTTCAATACTGAAGAGAGTGTCGGTGCCTTCTCCTGTGGCGATTCCTGTTACGAGATTTACCAGCACCGGAGTAGTTGCTTCCGCGTAGGAAACTATATCGAAACCCTCTCCACCGTCGATCGCATCGCTGCCGGCATTTCCAACTAGAAAATCGCTGCCGAAACCTCCTTTGAGAGTGTCATCGCCGTTATTGCCCAAGACAAAATCGCTGCCATCTCCTCCAGAAATTGAATCATCCGCATCGAAACCCGTGATGAAATCAATACCATCTCCGCCATCGAGGAAGTCTTTGCCAAAACCGCCATATATGTCATCGTTGCCCAACCCGCCTAGAAGGGTAGCAGATTTGTTCGCACCGGCGATAGTTTCATTGCTGATGAGAGTATCATCCCCCGCGTCGCCCTGCACGAGGTCATTACCGCCAATGCTGCTAAGAAAATCATTGCCTTCACCGCCGCTAAGGGTCGAATTTCCTAGTGGGTCAAGCAATGTATCATCGCCAATTCCGCCAGCGATCGAGTTATTGCCTTCATCTCCAAAAAGAAAGTCTTTACCTGCTAGTCCGTCCAGAGTATCATTTCCTGCCGCTCCGAATATCGTGTCATTGTTCGCAGTTCCTGTGAGTAGAGTGTCATTGTCATTGGGTGCAAAAATAAATGCCATGACTTAATTCCCCGATGTGATGTTGTGAATCTTGAATTTTTTGCTACTTAAATATGATTTCGATCGCAGCGCAATTTCTCAGCTCGATCGCACCTACCAGCTCGCGCACAGACATAATTAAATAAATTCTTTTCTAAGTCAATTCATAAACTTCATAACTTAAAGTCATAAAAGTCATATTTGTGAAAATATATTGCGATCGCTCGACAAGTTAGCAATAATTAGCTAAATCCTATATAACAGGAATTACACAACAGCCCCATGCAAATCCGTTCGTAGTTGCGCTTCAGCGCCGCCCCCAATATCGCAACTACCAAAATCGAAATTAGGAGCAAAAAAATGGTCAGCTTAAGTACAGTTAGCTTAAAGCCTGAAATCATGACACCAGACGAAGCCGTTAATTTATTAGATAATTTGGTATGCCAACAAACAGGAGAACACCTAGAGCGATTGGAACCGTCGATAATTCGAGGTGTTTTACAGTGTTGGACGTACAAAGAAATTAAGGAAAACGATCCGATCGCGCGCGGACATGAAGTCGGATACCTAGGTCGCTATGTCGCTTACCATTTGTGGAAAAAACTGACAAAGGTATTGAGACAAGCAGGAATTATCAGCCAAGAAGAAAAAGTAGTTGCAGCAAATCTTTGGGACTGTATCATGAGAGCTTTACAACAAGGAATACTGCCGACTAAACGGAAAGATCCGATGTTAGGAAAACTCATGCGGATGCATTACCGCATCACCGAACATTTGGTGAGTACCGATTACAGCGATACTTACATAGCTGAAGATGAAGACTTGTCCGATCGCTTCTGTCTCGTCAAACGCCTGAAAAGTCAGTCGGAAAGAACCAGCCAAATGTACGATCGAGAATCGCGGGTGTTATATCGATTGGGCAAACACGATCGGATACCGGAATTGTTAGCTCGCTTTGAAGAAGATGGTTACTTTTATTTAGTGTATGAATTCGTCGAAGGGGAACCCATCGCTCAAGAATTAATTGCAGGTCAACCTTGGGAAGAAAAGCGAGTTATTGCAGTATTGCAGGACATCTTAGAAATTTTGGTTTTCGTTCACAAACAAGATATCATTCACCGCGACATTCACCCGCAAAACTTAATCGAACGCAAGTCCGATCGCAAGATTGTTTTAATTGATTTTGGTGCAGTTAAGGAAATCAAAAATTCACAAAATAGTACGGGTCAAACTAAATCCCACGGCGGCACCCAGCAAGATTATATTCCCCCCGAACAAGCAATCGGTTCTCCTCGATTGTGCAGCGACATTTATGCTGTCGGTATCCTGGGAATTCAAGCATTAACGGGGATGAAACCGAAACAATTCAAAGTCGATAGTAAAGGCAATTTAATCTGGCGGGACAAAGCAAAAGTCAGCTTGCAATTAGCTGATGTTTTAGACAAGATGGTGCTTTACGCTTTCGGCGAACGCTATCCTTCAGCAGTGGAGGCTTTGCAAGCAATCAATCAGTTGATAGTTGATAGTTGATAGTTGATAGTTGACAGTCGATCGATTGATAGACGTTCGACGCCAAGACTCAAGAAGCCATCCGGTACCACAGCTACTTTCGGATTCAGTCCTGTGGTGTGATAAACTCCCATGTCAACTGCAAAAAACCAATCCTGTCGTTGTTTCCAAATGTATTCCAAGAGAAAAAGCAGCACGTTGGGTATGAAATTTTGTTCTTCATTATCCACTGGAAAATCGTCCGAATCGATTAATTCGTCACTGCTTGGCAAGGTGTATTGCAGGTCGGATTGTAGCATAGTCTACTCTCGCAATAGTTGCTTTTATTTTAAGACATTTTCGTTACTTCAGTGATGATGCAGATTTGGAGTTGAAACGCGCGATCGCACTTGCGTTAAAATTAAGGGGCGATCGATTGAGTTAGTATCACTGAACTAGCGATCGAAAAGCGAAACTAAAGTTAATAAAATTTAGTAAAATTGAGAAAGCAGTCGCTCAGCAGCCCCAACAAAATTCAAATCCCGCAGCTTGCCATTCCAGAAGGCTACCGCCCGCAAGCTGCTGATACCAGCCCAGAAAACGATGTCCTTGAATTTTACCTGCTCAAACAGCGATCCCAAGCCGATCGCCTGCGGATGGGAGCATCGATGATGCGGGGGGCCCGGCGGCTGTCCCTGCACTGTCTGAGTCGTCAGTTTGGCAATTTAACTAAACAGCAGTTCGCTCAAAAAATAGCATTAGCTTGGTTGCAAGAAAATTGCCCGCCAAATTTCACTCCCGGTGACAATGAAATGACCTGGATTCAAGACTCAATAGCCCTAGCAGAACAACTGCACCGGATTTTTGCAAGTTTGGGCATTTCCTACTACATTACTGGCGGGGTGGCTGCGATCGCCTACGGAGAACCGCGTACTACACGAGATTTGGATGCAGTAATCGAAATTGCGTCAAGCTCGATCGACTCTTTGGTGCAAGCTTTAGAGGAGGAAGGATTCTATGTTCCAGGTGTTGAAGATGTTCGGTGCGGGCGGATGCAAACTTTGGGCGTTACCCACATTGCAAGCATCTCTCGGGCGGATTTGGTGATTGCTGGTACTGGCGAGTTAGAGAGGCTGAAATTCGATCGCAGGCGGGCAGTTGAAATGCCGGAGGGTGGGATGCTGTACTTTGCATCTCCTGAAGATGTCGTTTTGGCAAAATTGGTTTGGGGACGAGGTTCCCAATCGGAAAAACAGTGGCGGGACGTTTTAGGAATTCTGAAAGTACAGGCCGAAAGTTTGGATGGTGGCTATTTAACCGAGTGGGCAGAACGTTTGGGTATCATTGATGCTTTGATGCAAGCAATGACTGAAGCTGGAATTTAAATTATTGGTGGCGGTTCGATCGAATTCTGAGCGATCTCGCCTGCAAGCAAGAGTTAATCAAGAGGGCGATCGCTCGCGAACAAAAATTAGTAAAATTTAGTAAAATTGGGAAAACAGTTGGGTCCTCAAAAGATTAAACTAAAAAAGCGATAAGGAGAAAACATGATCCAAACAGCAATCAAAAACTCAACTACCGATAGCTGCTTGACTCTCAAAGGAGTGAGTTGGTCGGAATTTGAATCGCTAGAAGCCGCTTTTGAGTCCTTTGGCGGTATCAAATTTGCTTACTTAGATGGGATTTTAGAAATTATGACCGTTAGCCCCGAACATGAAGAATCAAAGAGTACGATCGGTCTTTTGGTAGAAGCATACATGAGAGAAAAGGGCATCCGATTTTATGTTAAGGGAGGACCGACTTTAGGAAGTAAAGAACAGGGGGCGAGAAAAGAGCCTGATGAGTCGTATAATTTGCTTACTAAAAAAACAATTCCCGATTTGGCGATCGAAGTTATATTCACCAGCGGCGGCATCGATAAACTGCAACTGTACAAGCGGTTGGGAATACCTGAAGTTTGGTTGTGGGAAGATGGAGTATTGAGCATTTATTATTTGAGAGATGAGTACGAAAAAGTCGATCGCAGCGAATTGTTGCCAGAATTAGATATTGCCTTGTTAGTAAAGTACGTAACTTATTTCGACCAATATGATGCGGTTACGGAGTTTATTCAGGCTTTGAAGGAAGGTTAAATGTTTGTGGATACGATACGATCGAGATCGGTTTGGAGAATTGCCACAGCATAGGGCTACTCAATTGTTCTAGTCCTTGGGTCGATCGGCAA
>JBOFTL010001184.1:0-5959 GCA_051652045.1 Microcoleus sp.
TCACCGCGAGCCAATTGTTATTTTAATCGATCGAGTTCCTCAGATTTTATATCCTTTACTGCTGGCATTTGGCAATGTCAAGTTGCAGCCAGCACCATCTGATGAAAATCCTGTTTTGGCTTCCCGGCAAGCTAAGCTAGCTTTACATGACTGTTCCCCTTTTGAGAAAACTATTTACCTGGATTGCGATATTTGTTTACTGTCACCCATAGATGAAGTATTTGACTATCTGGATGAAGTAGATTTATTGGTGACTGAAGACGTGCAGCCCGAGATCGCCAAAGCTGCCAATTTATTGAGAGTCAAGCAAGATATTCTGTCAACTTTACAATCTGTTGGATTGCCCCTTTACGAAAATAGCATTCAATACAACGGTGGATTTATTGCTTTTAAAAAAAACAGTGAAACGCAAGAATTATTTGAGATGTTTAAAAAATATTTCAAAATAGTAGCTGCCAATCAAAATGTGTTACTCTTAAAAGATCAAGGTGCCTTTGCTGCTGCTGTAGAAGCGGTAAAACCGAAAACAAAAACCCTGTCACCCGCTTACAACTACTTAGATAAGTGGAAAGAAAATTACCATCTCACCGCACCGGTGAAGGTTATGCACTGCACTTATCCTTACCGCCCTCAATATGCAAAAAATGTTACCAGAACGCTATTTACTAGAATATTCGATCGACTGGCTAAATTTTATTTACCAAATCAACTTAACAATCCCTGGCGGTTAAAATAATGCAAGCGCTGAACCTACTACGTCTTGTCTTCAACCCGCATTTTTTGCTTGAATGATTTTAAGTGAATATCAGTCAAACAAAAAAATGGAAAAAACTTAAAAAAATCCAAATGAAAGTTTCATTAGTTACCAGCGATTTATCGGGAGGAGGGGCAATTCGGGCTTTTGTGCTAGCTCAAGTCCTGATTGAACTCAATTGCAAAGTAGAAGTTGTCGGATTTAAATTTGGCAAGGAATTGTACGCGATACCTCCAAAAAACATTCCTGTACGTGCGATACCCGCGAAGCAATATCCCGAATTTTTGCTCGCAGCTAAAAAAATTTGGCACCACATAGACGGAGATATTATTTATGCAGTCAAACCTAAACCTACAAGTTTTGGTTTATCGCTGCTAAAAAAAATCCCAACCGGTCGCCCCATAATTTTAGATATAGATGATTGGGAACTTAGCTGGTACGGGGGAGATAATTGGCAATACCGCCCCTCTCTCAAACAACTTTATCGAGATATTGTTAAAAAACACGGTCAGTTAAGAGAACCCGATCACCCTCTATACGTCAAATGGATGGAAAGTTTAATCAATCGAGCTGATGCTGTTACTGTAAATACCGAGTTTTTAAAACAGCGTTTTGGTGGAATATATTTACCTAACGGCAAAGATACAAAAATGTTCGATCCCAGTAAATACAATCCTGAAGTAAGCCGACAGCGTTACGGCCTGTCTGGGTATAGAATTTTAATGTTTCCCGGAGCACCGCGACCTCACAAAGGTGTTGAGGATATTTTGATCGCCCTCGAACAATTAAATGAGCCAGATTTAAAGTTAGCGATCGTGGGGGGAAGTCCCTATGATGATTATGATGATAAACTTGTGAAACAATGGGAGCGTTGGATTATTAAAATGCCCAAATTTCCTGTAGAGAAGATGCCTGAAATTGTAGCGGCGGCTCATATTGTCCTCGTTCCCCAGCGAGACACTCTCACAGCCGCAGCCCAGTTTCCGCTCAAGCTAACAGATGGAATGGCAATGGCTAAGCCTGTTTTGGCGTCGCGAGTGGGCGATATTCCAGCAATTTTAGCAGGCACGGGTTATTTAGTCGATCCTAATTCTCCGGCTCAAATTGCCGAAAAAATTCAATGGATATTTCAAAATCTGCCCGCAGCGAATTCTCAAGGAATCAAAGCCCGCGAAAGATGCGTGCAAAAATACAGCATTCAAGCAATGGCACCGATACTTTCAGATATACTTGCAGGTATATCGAAGTAACTTTTAAGTAAGTCAATTGATGAAAACTAACTGGCTGTAATTAACAAAATTTTCGATTTGCGGTACTATTTAGCTGGGAATGCTTCATGTCTGCCAATAAGCTACTCCTAAAATTTGCCAGACGATATCCAGGCAGGATTCTGTTAACTGTACTGCTGGGATTTTCTGGAGCCTTATTTAACGGTATCAGCACTACTTTGATCGTACCAGTGCTGTTAAGCTTTTTGGATGAAGCGATCGAGCTGCGTGGTGCTCCACCTTTACTTAAAACTTTGATGTACCCGTTTGAGGGAATGCCTCAAAATCATCGTTTGGTGTTGATGACGGCGGCAATTGTCCTGGCAATTTTCTTAAAAAATATTGCGAGTTATGCCAATACTTTAGTAGCTACTTCTCTGACGCGAGCTTTGACATTCGATTTGCGAGAAGCAGGTTTGCGATTGTTACTAGAAGTAGATTTAGATTTTTATGCTAAAACTAAAGTAGGGGATTTAATTAATAGATTGGGCGGAGAGGTTGGCCGGACTGCTAGTGCAGTTGGCACTGCTATAGGATTGTTTACTACTTCAATCACTGTTTTAGTTTTTGTATGTTTGCTGCTTTCACTATCGTGGAAATTGACTGTGAGCTCTACAATTTTGCTGGCGTTAGTCGCTTGGACAAATCAGTATATTATTATGCGTTCCAAGCATTTCGGTCATCAGTTATCGGAGATGTCCAAAGATTATTCAGTCAGGGTACTAGAAACTATCACAGGGATTCGCTTGGTAAAATCCACCGGAAACGAGGAAAATGAATATCAGCGGATCGTGCAGTTAATTCAAAGGCGAGAAAAAGCTGATTTTCAAGCTCAATTAAACTACGCCGCGATCGCCCCAATTAATGAAGTTGTAAATTTAATAGTAATTATTTTAATAGTATTTATAGGTAGAACACTATTTGCTAACGAAATTGAATCTATCTCGACAGTTTTACTAACTTATTTATTGGTACTTTTTAGATTGATTCCTTTGATTTCGCAGTTAAATAGTTCCCGCAGTCAATTTGCTAATACATCGGCCAGCGTAGAAGTAGTTAACGAATTTTTAAATTGTGATGATAAGCCATTTATGCTCAACGGTTCCTTGCCCTACACTCGCTTGCGCACGGGAATTCATTTTAACAATATATCATTTACCTATCCAAATCATAAAAATTTAGTTCTCAAAGGAATCGATTTATATTTACCTCAAGGTACTACTTTAGCTTTAGTGGGAAGTTCCGGATCCGGCAAATCAACTTTAGCAGATTTATTACCGAGATTTTACGATCCTACAGAAGGTTATATCGAGATTGACGGTACGGATTTGCGCGATTTTGAGCTAAAAAGCCTCAGAAAAGCGATGGGAATCGTGAGCCAAGATACATTTTTATTTAATGCTTCGGTGCGGGATAACATTGCTTATGCAAGGCAAGAAGCAACTGATGAAGAAATTATAGCAGCGGCGAAGGGAGCTAATGCTTATGAGTTTATCGAACAGTTACCGCAGGGATTGGATACTCAAATTGGCGATCGCGGTGTGATATTATCGGGAGGTCAGCGTCAGAGAATTTCTATTGCTAGAGCTTTGTTGCAAAACCCGGAAATTTTAATTTTAGATGAAGCAACAAGTTCGCTAGATACTGTTTCAGAAAAGTACGTACAAACTGCGATCGAAAACTTAAGTTGCGATCGCACTACTTTAATTATAGCTCACCGCCTCTCGACTGTCCAGAAAGCTAATAAAATTGCCGTGATCGATCGAGGCCAAATAGTAGAAATTGGCTGTCACGAAGAATTACTCACCAAAGGAGGTTATTATACTAGATTGTATTCGATGCAGTTTGCCGAAGAAACTGCTCGCGATGAAGCTTTAATTAGAGGTTCTTACGAAATTCGCACTCGCTTGACTCCGATGATTGCTTTCTTGAAATTGCTGGCTGATGAAATGGTAGACTCTCCAGAAGAAAGGGACGAGTTAATCAGAGAATCATATCATTCTGCTGCTAATATTCTCAAGACTTTAGAATTTATTGAATGTACTATCAAACGCCAAGCTACTACAAAATAGTTGAGAGTCGAGAGTCGATGAAATCAATCTGCGTTTATCTGCGTCAATCCGCCTTTATCTGCGGTTACAAGTCGATCGATTGAGGGTTAAGGGTTGTTATATTTTGTCCGCTAGCATCAATTATAGGGGTAGGGAACCTTAATTATCAATTACCAATTACCGATTACCGATTACCGATTACCGATTACCAATTACCAATTACCAATTACCAATTACCGATTACCAATTACCGATTACCGATTACCCAATAACAATGTCTAAATACTATATATTTTTTACCAGAAATACCTTGCCGCAACCCAATGTAGCAAGCTTAGTTCAAGTTGCGCACTCTGCCAATGCCGCAGCAAATCTCGATTATCCAACAGTTTTAGTTTATCTGGGCAAAGGATGGAATGCTGCTAATCCGATCGATCTCATCCATCCTTTTCAACCGCGCAAACCTGATGAAAAACTTGCCAATACTTACAATCTTCAAGATAAACTAAAAGTAGCAGCTTTACCGATGCCGTGGCCGATCGACTTTTGGGATAGCAAGTGGACGAGTTCGAGTACAATAGTTTCTAAATACTATTTACCCATCCACCTGCTGAAATCCACTCAAATCGTTCACACCCGCGACTGGAACTTTGTCAAAGCTGCAATTAAAAACGGCATTCCAGCTATCTACGAACAGCACCATCATGAAGATAAGAAATTTGAACCGGAAATAGTCCGCAATCCTCTGTTTCAAATTGCAGTAACTGTTGCCGATACAGTGCGAGAAAGCGCGATCTCTAATGGAATGCCGCCAGAAAAAATAATTACTTTGCACAACGGTTTCAATCAGTTATTTCTCGCGAGACAAACCGCAGCTTCCCAGAATTGGCGGCAGCAATTATTAACAGACAAACGCGAATATTTAGCAGTTTATGCTGGAGGGCTTTATCAGTTTAAGGGAGTCGATATGTTGGTAGATGCAGCCAAAGAATTGCCATCAATTCAATTTGCGATCGCGGGTGGTGATTCATCTCAAGTAACAGCATACCAAAAATTAGCTAACGATAAGCAAGTTAACAACATCAAATTTATCGGTTACCTCCCGCAAAATCGAGTAGCTAGCTTGTTGCAAGCCGCCGATGTTTTGACTCACCCGCATTGTTTGACACCAGCAGCCACCTTCACATCTCCTTTGAAATTCTTTGATTACATGGCATCGGGAACGCCGATTGTCGCGACGGAAATCGCATCTTTAATGGAATTTAAATCGGGAAATATCGCTGCAACTTGGTGCGCGCCAGATAACCCGAATCTATTCGTGCAAAGCATTCGAGATTGTTTAGCAAAATATCCGAGGAAAGTTGAAGGTTATTCAGAAACAATAGAGTTTGTCAAGCAATTTTCCTGGGAAAATAGAATCGAGAAAATTTTGAGTTATGTGGATGATAAAGTGCGATCGAAACTAATTATTAATTAATCCGAGACTAATTCTCTAATCTAATTTTCTCATCTTGTCGGGCGATCGAACATTGTTCTACGTATTCATGGTTAATAATTATTGTTTCTTCCCAATTGCTTATTTATTCCTGATTCCTTATATCTTGCATCTGGCACATAATCCGTTGGTCCAACTTCCCTCTTCCTTCTTCCTTCTTCCTTCTGCTATATGACTCAAAAAATCATCAGCGCAATCACAACCTATCCAGGCATGAATCAAAGCGACTGGCTGTGGCAGCAAACACCGGAGAACTTCGGTAAATGGCGCAACATTCAAATGCTCGCCCATCACGCATCACCCGACTTTTTACTGATGTATCAATTCGACTTTCCCCCAGTTAAAAAAGAGCGATCGTGGCTGGACAAAATTCGCCATGCCAATCGCAAAA
>JBOFTL010001185.1:0-2383 GCA_051652045.1 Microcoleus sp.
AAAGGCATTCGCTACAGCGGCGAAGTCGTCCGGCGCAAAGCAGGTAAAACAGGCAAAACAGGTAAGAAGTAGACATGAAACTTACTCGCAAAGAATCAGTCCACCGCAGGCACCGCCGGGTGCGGCGCAAGGTATTCGGGACTGCCGAACGTCCGAGGCTGGCGGTATTTCGATCGCAGCAGCACATTTACGTCCAAGTAATCGACGACACGCAACAGCACACTTTGGCAGCCGCGTCAACCCTCGACCCGGAATTAAAAGCCAGTCTCAGTTCTGGAGCCAACTGCGAAGCCAGCGTCAAAGTCGGTCAGTCGATCGCTCAACGCTGTGCCAGCGCTGGAATCACCAAAGTTGTGTTCGATCGCGGAGGCAACCTCTATCACGGTCGCGTTAAAGCCCTCGCAGAGGCCGCTCGCGAAGCCGGCTTAGACTTTTAGGAAGGAAGCAGGAAGAAGGAAGAAGGAAGAAGGAAGAAGGAAGGAAGAATCTAGCATAAAAATCTTAATTTTTCCGATCGCAAATCAGAAAAATTAAACAGAAAAAATCTAGAACAAAATTCTTAATTCCTAATTGTTTCTCGATCGCCGACAACCAATTACCAATCCTCAATTCCCAAAGGACAAAACTATGGCAGAACAAAAAGAACAGCGCAATAAGAAAAAAGGCAACAGAGACAAAACCCGCGAAAAAGAATCTGAATGGCAAGAACGGGTCGTTCAAATCCGGCGCGTTACAAAAGTAGTTAAAGGCGGTAAAAAACTCAGCTTCCGCGCCATAGTCATTATCGGCAACGAACGCGGCCAAGTGGGAGTGGGAGTCGGTAAAGCTAGCGATGTTATCGGTGCCGTTAAAAAAGGCGTCGCTGACGGCAAAAAGCACCTAATTGAAGTCCCCCTCACCAAAGCTAACTCGATTCCCCATCCCATTAATGGCGCAGGCGGTGGAGCTAAAGTAATGATGCGGCCGGCGGCCCCCGGTACGGGTGTAATCGCCGGGGGAGCAGTGCGAACTGTTCTCGAATTAGCTGGAGTCCGCAACATCTTAGCTAAACAGCTAGGTTCCGGCAATCCTTTAAACAACGCTAGAGCCGCAGTCAACGCTCTTTCTACTCTCCGCACCTTGTCGGAGGTAGCAGCAGAGCGGGGAATTGCAGTAGAAAACCTCTACGGTTAGGCACCGGCAGAAACAGCTAGTCAATTTTGGATTTGAGATTTTGGATTTGAGATTGACTCCATCCGCTCATTTTGGAGTGTTAAGTGTTGAACTCTCAAGCTAAAATTCCGCAACTCAAAACCGACAATCAAAACTACTGCCCGTTTGCTTCCCAACTACCAATTACCAATTACCAATTACCCAAACTATGAGATTGCAAGATGCCAGACCAAAAGCTGGCTCCCAAAAGCGACCCCGGCGCTTGGGCAGAGGCATTTCTGCCGGTCAAGGCGCGAGCTCCGGTAAAGGGATGCGCGGTCAAAAATCTAGAGCCGGCAGCGGTACCCGACCCGGTTTTGAAGGCGGTCAAAATCCTTTGTACCGTCGGTTGCCCAAGCTGAAAAACTTCCCTTTGGTGAACCGAAAAGAGTACACTACCATTAATGTAAGCAAACTAGCTTCGCTCCCCGCCAACACAGAAGTTACTCTATCGTCCTTGATGGCAGCAAAAATTGTTAATACTGACAACGGGCCGCTGAAAATCTTGGGAGATGGCGAACTGAAAGTGCCCCTGCAAGTGCGCGCTGCTGCTTTTACCGCAGGTGCTCGCTCCAAAATCGAAGCAGCAGGCGGAAGCTGTGAAGTAGTTGCTTGAAGATTTGAGATTTGAGGACTTGTCCAAAACTCAAATCCTCAAGCTGGCGATCGAAAAAAAGATTTAGCTCACAATCCCAAATCTAAAATCCCGAATCGTAACTATGGACGTTAGTAGAGAAAAAGCGCCAACTGCACAAGAGACTTTCTTGCAGATGGCTCAAGCTGCGGGTTTGCGGGGCCGCATCCTCGTCACCCTCGGCTTGCTGATTTTAGTACGCTTGGGCGTCCACCTGCCAGTCCCCGGCATCGATCGCGTCGCCTTTTCCCAAAACGTTCAAAACAGTCCTTTAGTCGGCTTTTTGGATCTGTTTTCCGGAGGCGGGCTGTCAGCTTTGGGGATTTTTGCTCTGGGGATTATACCCTACATTAATGCGTCAATTATCGTCCAACTTTTAACGGCTGCTTTGCCGAGTTTGGAAGATTTGCAAAAGAATGAAGGAGAAGCGGGAAGGCGGAAGATTTCTCAAATTACTCGCTACGTTTCTTTGGGGTGGGCAATCTTGAATAGTATCGGGATTGCACTTTGGGTCAGCCCTTTTGCTCAAATGCCGACGCCTTTATTTATAGCAGAAAC
>JBOFTL010001186.1:0-3004 GCA_051652045.1 Microcoleus sp.
GCCTTCCAAGCTAACTATGCGGGTTCGATTCCCGCTGCCCGCTTGCGTCTATACGAACTTAAAACCCTTGAGAAATCAAGGGTTTTCGCGTTTCTCAGGGTCTGAATCTAGGACGACAACGAATATTTTGGAGACAAAAGCAGGTTTTCAGGTAGCTGGCTGGAGACAAATTGGAGACAATTTGGAGACAATTTGGAGACAATCCCACTCGTGCTAGGCTTCCAGCGCTGTAAGCATCTCTAGAACTGCTTCCACATCAGCTATTTCGACTTTCGATCGCTTCCTCTTGGCTTTCAACTGGTTGAGCAATTCAGCGGCGTCCACTTTCGACAAGTCCACCCCGATCGCTCCCGACTTCCTCGGATTGATGGCCGCCAATTTCGCCAGCTCGCACTCTAAATTTTGATTCCTCAGGTCTAGGTCGCCGTTCTCTACGTGCAGTTTGTCGAGTTCCTTATCCCACTCCTCCAATTGGCGCTTGGCAGTTTTCAGCTCCTGCCTGAGACTTTCTGTTTGTATGTCGGCAGAATATCTCAGGCTCTCAACTTTCCCAGCCGTTCCTCAATGGCAGCAAAACGGGAGTCAAACTCTGGCAACTTGTCGGCGATCGCCTCACCAACCAATGTAGACAACTCTGTAGACAATCCTGTAGACAACAAACTGCTGTTGTTTGATGTAGACAGATTTTGTAGACAGTCTGTAGACACGGGCAAAGTGCCATCAGCAGACAATACTCTGAGAAGGCGCTGGCAGCACTGACTTAACGATTCTTCCTCCATCCGCTGCGACTCCAACCAGTTGAGGAAATGCCCGGATGCGCGGAAACTAATCACTTGACTCATGGTGTAGACAGATGTGTTTACGGTATGTAGACATATTAAACTTATCTGTCTACAGTGTCAACAAATTGTATACAGGTTAGTGGTGAAGTGCGATCGCGGACTGGCAGCGGTTGACAATTCTGTACGCAATCGTCACCCCCGCAACTCGATCGCGATTTTGGGGTAAACCCTCTCCGGTCAGAGACGATCTACCCCCTTGGTAACGACTGCAATACGACTTGCTCCCCTAATTTTTCTAATTTTTGAGGTTGCAAGCTTTGCGATCGCACAAACCTGTCAGCGGTTTTTAGGTTTACTCCCAAAACACGTTGACAGGTTTGCGACTGCCTACCCGTCACTGTCGTGCAGCTTCCTCAGTTCGTAGGCTGGGAAGTCGCAGAAATTGGCATTCCCTACCGGCTTGTCAAAATCCACCGTACACCCCCAACTGTTGGTTCTCGCCCACACATCAGCAACCTTACCCGTGACCCCGTTGTAATGCTTGATGTCGCTACCAATAATCTCAACGCGATCGCCTACCTTGATATCCCCTGTGTCCCCATGCTCGCTTTTTGTAGTACAGCTCATCATTAGGGCGTCTGAGTTTTCTGAAAGTGGCGAATTTTCGTCCCCAACGTCCCCAATAGCGTTCAAACGCTTATCAGACAAGCAATCTAATTGGGGATAATTCGTCCCCATTCGTCCCCATTCGTCCCCATTCGTCCGAGTTGTTTTGGGGACAATGGGGACAGCATGGTAGTTATTGGGGATGTCTTTAACCCTTGCAATATCTTGCTTTGAGGCTAATGGGGACGATTGGGGATGGGGACAAAGGGTAAATGAAATATTTCGCCCTTTTGCTGTAATTTCCCCGTATTTCAAGCCAGTCAACTCATCAAACCATTCGCGCACCTGCTGGCTTGTTGGTCGGTGATTTGGCGTGAAGCTTTTGCTGATATCCCTTGCCGAGACAGTCCCGCCTTTGCGTTCTGCCAGTAGGATGATTTTTGTCAAGTTGGGAGCTAAAGCTTTGCGATCGGAAAACTCGGCGTAAAGTACGTCGATTTGAGCGGACGTGAAGGTCACAAATTTTATGGCTGCCTCAACTACCTGTTTGGGAATTGTGGGGGTAACTGGCTTGCCATCAAAAACACAATTCAACGTGTGGATGACAGCGGCCAATTTGCCAACTTTCTCAGGCATTTTGCCTATCATTGCCCGTTTGCCCTGCATGGGTTCTGCAACCCGTCGCTCTTCTGCTGCGTTGTAGAACTCGGTGAAGTAGCGCTTAGCGTCGCGCTCGAGTTGAAAAAACACTGCTGGTAGCGCGTCAATCTTGGTGTAGAGGCCTGAGAGCATTGGGGTGACATCGAAACTACCACTGTCCTCTAGAGACAATTTCGAGGCTGCTAGTGGTTGAATCACGAAATCGAACCGAGCAAATTTGCCGTTGGAGTCCGAGCAATCTTTCAAAAGTGTTGCCAGCACGTCAGGTTGAATCGTTCCAAAAACCGACAGTAACAGCCCATCTAAATCGGCCTTGACCCCAGAGGCTCGCAGAACCGTACTGCCGGTGCCGTTCCAAAATTCTAGTAAGTCCTCATCGTCAGAACCTTTACCCCCCCGGTACTGGTTGGCGGACTTGAAAAGTCCAGCGAGTTCGTCACAGCGGTACATCAGCCCTTGATCTGGATGTTCCGCTACCTGGTAAAGAATCCCTTCTCCTGTGGTTTTTGAGAATGAATAAAGCTTTTGCCGTGGTGGTTTCGGTGCCGACCCTTTATCATCACCTTTGGCTGCCTTCCACTGCGCGAGTTCTATTTCGTATTGTGCTTGCGCTTCCTGGTATTGGCGGCGCGCTTCATCCCGCAGGGGCTGCATCGGACGATCGATAATTGCCCGCATAATTGGCGATTTCTTCTGGGAGCTCTCGGCAACTATCGCCGTGAAGCAATTTGGGGTGACGCGGTAATCAGTATCGTTTCGCAGTTTTACCTCTGTGCCGACCTTAAACAGGCTTGAGGTTTGGGTTAGTAAGGTCGCTAGGTAGCACTCAGGTCTGAGGTTCAATCTTGCCGCTAATTCTGCGATCGGTGCCGCTAAACCAGGCGGGATAATCTCAGAAATATTAATCTGAGATTTTTTGGAGTCCAGCAACCGCGCAACTTCCGTCGCCACATCTT
>JBOFTL010001187.1:0-6144 GCA_051652045.1 Microcoleus sp.
AATAGTTGATAGTTGATATAGCAATCCTTGCAGGAGTAGTAAATTTTTTACCCCACCCCAACCCTCCCCTTACTAAAGGGAGGGAGCAAGAAATTTACAAATGATTTACGATCGCTATATAACTAAGTCCACTGGCGGAAAAAAGTATTTTCTTCCCAAGCAACAGCAGTGCGTTTTTCAATAGCTGCCATTTCTGCTTGACTCAGAGGTTTAAATGCTTGGGCGACTCTCAAATTTTCTTCCAATTGCTTCACCGATTCCGCAGCAATGACGCAGCAGTGCACTCCGGGAAGTGAAAGAGTGTAGCCCATTGCTTGGTGCATTCCGTCTAAAATTCCGTTTTTAAAAAGTTTGCCGTAAGCGGGTACTTTCATGGCAATTACCCCAATGTTTTTGGATTTAGCAATCGGTAAAGCGTTGGCAACAAAGGAACGGGGGTGGTGTTTTTCGGCGGCATTGAGCGAGATTAATGTTGTGTCAAAAGGATACCGCTGCAAGCCAGAAGCAATAATTGCAGGTTCGTGATGTCCGGTAATGCCAGAAAAACGGATAATTTTTTGCTCCTTGGCTTCTTCGATCGCCCTTATTGCTCCTTTAGCGCTGAAAATTTGGTCTAATTCTTCTTGAAATGAAACGTGGTGTAACTGCCACAAATCGAGTTTGTCTGTCTTCAATCTTTGGAGAGATCTCTCTAGGCTTCTCCACGCACCATCTCGATCGCGGGCAGATGTTTTTGTTGCTAAAAAAATGCGATCGCGGTATGCAGGAAGCACTTTTCCTAAATTTTCTTCGCTGGGGCCGTAATCGGCCGCCGTATCAAAATAGCGAATTCCAAGTTCGATCGCCCGTTCGATTTGCGCCCTCGCTTCGACTTCTTTTCCCTGCTGCGACAGCGGTGTTTGTCCCGCACCTCCCAAACCAAAAATCGGTAATTTGATGCCTGTTTTTCCTAATATCCTTTCGGGCATTTTTCCCGCTGCTACTGCTACTGCTGCCGTGTCGTCCGCTGCTGTTGCTGTGTCTGAACTTTTTTGTTCCATCGCTGTTGCACATCCAATTGTGCCCGCAACAGCCAGACTGCTCAAAATAAAATTGCGCCGAGTTTTTTTGCTGCTCACGATCGCGACCTCTGCTTTAAAACTGCTTGCTCTCGATCATTGTAATAGATTTAGAGGAAGAGGGCGTATCTCGATCGATCCTGGAGGCACATACTTTATAATTAGGGTGCGCACTGCGCACCTTACGATTATAGATAATAAATCAAACTCATTTTTGCGTAATTCCTATTCGCCAAAAATTCATTATGCCAAAGTTCTAGTGCGATTTAAGGAGTGGGAACTGGCGGCCCAAAGTTACGGGGGCCTTTATAACCGGATAAAATAGCAAGTTTTTCCAAAGATTGCGTGCCGGTATAATATTTACCTCGAATAATCCAAGTTGGATAGGCTTTAATATTGGCAGCTTTGCATAAATTCGGCTGAGCATCTTTACCTCTTGGAGCGCATTCAATATAATTAATTGTGGTAAATGCTTCTTTGCCAAAAAGCGCTTGTTGGGCGTGACAGTGCGGGCACCAGTAAGCGCCGTACATTCTGGCATTTATCCGTTGCAAGTGAGTGGCTAAAGCTATTTCGTTCGGTCCTGATTCTGTGGTAATGGGAGGACTTTCTCGATCTCCCTGAATTGGTGCGGGACGAGACACTGGTGGAGGAGGAGGAATGGTTTGTGCTAAATTTTGAGTCGATTTTTCGCTGAAGTTTAACTTGACTGTTCCTGCATTGGCTGCGATGCTCGCACCCAGTCCTAAAACTAAAACTGCGCCACTTAAATACAAGTTTAATTTGCTGAACTTCATCGTTTTTTTATGTTGTTTGTTTTATCTGGGTTTTTTATGTTCGATCGCCCAGGATTTGATGGGTGCGATCGATCGCTTCTGAGACATTGTTTACCACAAAAATGCGATCGGCTGCAAGTGTTTTGAAAAAAAGTTTACTTTCCGGACTGTCATTTAACAATATAACTTGTTTGTTAGCTTTGAGAGCGAGGGCAATTTCTGAGGTAGTGCCGCTTCCCATACCGCAGGCAATTATAACATCGGCAGAGAGAATGTTGATGTTATTGCGGGCATTTCCCATATCGGTAACTATGGCAATATCTACCGCTTTTGAAATGCCGCTGGTGTTGTTGCCGGGAAGGATGCCAATTGTTAAACCGTTAGCTGATTTTGCTCCTTGATTTGCCGCATCCATGACGCCGGAATTTCTGCCACCAGTTAGCAAAACCCATCCTGCTTTGGCGATGAATTGACCGAGTTGAAAGGCATTTTCTAAATCTTTTGCTGTGGCGCTTTCGCCTGGACCCATGATGCCGATTATTGTTTTTTTCACAAGCAACAATTAGAGTTGATAATAGTTGAGAGTTGAGAGTTGAGAGTTGGTAGGGGCGGTGCCCCCGTGCCCGCCCTCTTCGTTGAGAATTGATAGTTGATAGTTGATGAAATTTAGGATCGTGGATTAAATAACTTCCGTAGGTTGGGTTGAAGCATGAACCCTCCGCTGCGCTTCGCCCAACGTTCGATGGTGGTGTTGGGTTTCGTTCCTCAACCCAACCTACAAAAAATGCCAGTTATTTAATTCTCATTCCTTATCTGCCTTAATCTGCCTCGATCTGCGGTTGCAAGTTGAGAGTCGATCGATCGATTGATAGTTGATGGTTGATAGTTGACAATTGACAGGGAAATTTTGACTGTTTTTACAGTTGACGGCGGGCAGTTAACAGTTGTTGCTATTTTAATTTCATTATCAACTGTCAACTGTCAATTGTTAATTATCCTGCAAATTCATAGACAATATTTGTGATGCTGCCGCGCCAGTAGGGCTTTAAGGAACCATCCGGCAATTGCCACGCTACTTCGCCTGATTTGGGAATGCGCATTCCGTCTTGCTGCTGCCAATCCCAGAAACGCCCCTGCCACGGTGCCAACACCATCTTACCACTAATTGTACGGGGACGTGCCTGCGTGCTGACAGTCGCGATCGCACCTGTTTCATCAAAGCTAAAATCCAAAGAAACAACTGTATTATTGTCCTTCAAAGTTGCTCTTACCGAAGAATTATCGATTGCTTCCCATTCTATTCCCTGACTCGGCAGCAGTCTTGTCGGATACCAAGCTGTCTCGGCTAAAAAGCGCATCAATTCGCCACTGGCAGCCTCGGGAGTGCCACCGACATCCGCAACGGTAGCGATGCCCGATACCGAGGCTTTAAGGATACCTTCACCGGCAATGTAGGCATCTCGCACGAAAATGTTGATACCGGGAATCATGGCAATTTGCGCGTTCCAATCAAAACCCGGACGCTGACAAATTACCAGTTGGGTAGAAGTGAAAGGACTCCATTTCTCCTCGGTTTCACTCATATTAAAAGTGCCTTGATGGGAGATTTTTACTGTTGAAATTAGCGGTTGTCCTTCCTGAAGTGCGATCTGAAAATAGCGCTGTACGGGTGCGGGTAAATTGGCTATTTCGCTGGAATCAAATGTTAGAGGCTTGATGGGCAAGCGCGCTGCTTCTAAATTCGATCGCGCCGCTTCAGTATCGAGATGCCAGCGGTATTTTCCAAGGGCGATCGCACTCACAATACTAATGGCAACTATGACAAAAATTACGACAATAATTTTGCTCATAAAATACCTCCAGTCGCATTTTTTGAACTTTTAAAATTCACGATCTAAAATTAACACTTCAGCGAACAGCAAGTAGCGAGCAATAAAACAGTTAGGTTCTGATTCTGGCGGCAATTCTATTAACTCCCCGTCAATCAATTCATAGCGGTTGTCGCTATCATCTTCATATCTAAGATATTCCTCAAAGGTGAGTTTGGGTTGGTGAGTTTGTATCATAAGAAAGAAGGAAGAAGCAAGTGCTTATTTTATTTTAAGACATTTCGTCCAATAATTCCTAGCGATCGCCCGCAATATTTAACTTTATTTAACTTTAACTCAGACCGATATCTTTGATAAAATTGCTGCGATCGTGAAAATTCGACTCTCCAATAATATCTCGAATTACAGCTCGTACAACACACCGCACTTGAGAATGCGTCCACCGTTCCTCTGGGGCAATCAAATGACTGGGATAACGGGCTACAGCCCAATCTACTAAGTCTCGAATTGCGATCGGAGTAAATAGAATTCCCGTGCCAAAATTAAACTTTGGAGATTCTGGCATTCCCACAGCATCAAAGATTTTTTTTACAGCTTCTTGGCGCTGCTTTTTTGGGAAAATATCGTGCAGTTTACTGTTAAGTTTGATTTGCTGTCGCGGGCATCCGAGAACTTCTATAACAGCTTTGCGAATCTGGTGGTACGCGCGAATTGAAGGACAAATACCTACTTGTTCTCTCGATGCGCCAACCTTTGTTATAATAAGGTCGATCGCCATTTTGGGTGTTTGTAGTGCGAAGGCTTCGCTGTCACTTATCTCAATATTAAAGGCTGTTTCCCATCCTAATATTAGTTCTACTGCATCGAGTCCCATCGCGATCGCTCCTAATTTTTCAAGGAAATAGTAACTGCAAACTTCCCTATCAAACTTTATTATATCTAGCAGAGTCTCAATCTTTAGGGTGTGCAGTGCGCAACTTACGCCAGAGATAGTCTAAAAATTGCTCAATCTGTTAGACTGCAGAGAGTCTAAAAATTACTCAATCTGTAGGTGTGCGCAGTGCGCACCTTACGTCACAGAGAGTCTAAAAAATCATCAATTTGTAGGTGTGCGCAGTGCGCACCTTACGCTTGCCTAAGTCCTAATATCGTAAATTCTCATACTTCAAGCTTCGCCAATCCCAAAAAGCGAATGCCTTCCGGTGTTACATCAAAGCGGCAGGGCAAAATCTCCACACCTGCACTAATAGCCTGTCTGAATAATACTCCGTAAGCGCGATCGGCACTATCTCCAGGAGCAAAATCAGTACAATCTCCGCGATTGATAAAATATAGCATAACAGCTCGATCGCCCTGTCGCACGACCTCAATCAATTCTCGCAAATGTTTCTGTCCTCTCTCCGTTACGGTATCGGGAAATAAAGCTAATTTATCCTTAGCCCAAGTGGTATTTTTAACTTCCACAAAAATCGGTTTTTCCCCACCAGTCAGCCAAAAATCAACTCTACTTTTTTTATCGATACCGAAAACAACCTCCGGCTGAATCAAACTGTAATCGCCCAACTCAGGAAATAATTTTAATTCCAAAGCTAACTTAATTATGCGATTTGGCAAACCAGTATTCACTCCCACCCAAGTTGGTTCCGTATCGCACAACTTAATTAATTCCCAAGTATAAGCTAACTTGCGTTTGGGATTGTTGCTGCAGGATACTAAAACGGGATTGCCGGGAATGCAAACACCTGTCATCGGGCCGGTATTCGGACAATGTGCGGTGATGATTTCTCCAGTAGTTAATTCGATTTCAGCAAAAAATCGTTTGTACCGCTTGATGAGAATTCCAGGTAATAGAGATGGATATCTATAAATCAACTCACTCATTCCCTTCTATATTTTAGTACGTTCGTTCGTAGTTGCGCTTCAGCGCCGGTTCGTAGTTGTTCGTAGTTGCGCTTCAGCGCCGGTTCGTAGTTGTTCGTAGTTGCGCTTCAGCGCCGCTAGCCTCAGCAAAAAATCTTTTACCCTCTCCCACTTCAATTACTTATCCTCCTTTCTCACTTCATTAATTTCATCATTCAAAGGCTTACTTTGACGACCTTTAATCAACTGCTTCATTTGCGTTTTAAAAGCTTCAAGCAATTCTGGACTAGCTTGAGTATTTTGCCAAGAACCCCGATTGATTAAGCGTTCAGACCAAGCATTCAAATTAGGATATTTGTTTAAAGATACACCTAATTCCGGCATCCAAACCAGTGAAACTCCAGCGACAATATCGGCTAAAGTAATGCGATCGCCCTTACAAAAAAAACTTTTCTCGCCCAACAAACCCTCAAAAAAAGTCAATACCGCAGCTACTTGCTGGTGCGATTTTTCCAAATCTTTCGGGTCAGCTTCCCCGCCAAAAGTTTGTCTAACTAAAGGACTCATTGCCGGCACTAACTCATTTACAGTTACCATTTGTACCATGCGGACGATCGCCCG
>JBOFTL010001188.1:0-7971 GCA_051652045.1 Microcoleus sp.
TTAGCCCGGATTCCGAAGCAGAACCTTGCTGGGAAGTAATTAATTTTGATTTGGAAAAAGAACCGGGAGTTCCAGTAAGATATCCGTACTTTCGGTTGTTTGAATAAGCGAAGAAAGAAGGAAGAAGGAAGAAGGAAGAGGGAAGAAGGAAGAGGGAAGAAGGAAGAGGCAATAAAAAATGAAAGCGTGTTGCTTGAGGGCAACAAAAGCAATATTTTTTAATTCTGACTTCCTACTTTCCCATCTTTCTCCTTACCCATCTAAAGTTTTCAATCTAAAGTATAAAATCCAAAATCTCAAATCTAAAATCGAATCGACTTCAATCACAAATAAAAAAATCCAAAATCTAAAATCGACTCATGCACCACGCCTCGATTCGGACTGCTAACATTCACCGCGCGATCGCCTTTTACGAAATGTTAGGATTTACCGTGAGCGATCGCTTTACCACAGGCTATACTCTAGCCTGTTGGATGGAAGGACTCGACGGACGGATCGAACTGATTCAAATCCCGGAACCGAAACCGGCACCTGATGCTTTTGGTGACGAACATTATGTGGGATACTATCATTTATCTTTCGACCTGACTGAGACAACAACTGATTTGCCGGGTTGGTTGGAGTCTCTGAAAGCAAAGTTTGCATCAGCCGCGCAAGCAGAACCCAACCAATTTAAACCTTTGAAAGTTTTATTGGAACCGACTCAGCAGTCGATCGGTCCAAATGTTTATGAAGTAACTTTTATTGCCGATATAGATGGATTGCCTTTAGAATTTATTCGGAGGATGAATGCAAATAATTAAGGGAAAATTGGTAATTGGCAATGGACAATTTTAGATTTTAGATTTTAGATTGATAGATTGATAGATTGAAGATTGAAGATTTAAGATTTAAGATTGAAAATTGATTGATAGATTGATAGATTGATAGATTGAAGATTTAAGATTGAAAATTGATAGATTTTCAATTGATGATTTGCTTGTTGAGCCGGGGGGGAACTCGCACTAATGGCAACTGTTAACTTTTAACTCATATTTGTTCCAATCCGCTATCAACTGTCAACTATCAATCGATCGCGAGCGGGGACGCTCGCACTATAACTATCAATTGTCAACTATCAATCGATCGCGAGCTCCCGACGCTCGCACTACAAATCTCAACTCTCAATCGATCGCGAGCTCCCGACGCTCGCACTATAACTATCAACTCTCAACTATCAACTCTCAACTAATAAAAAATGAATGTAAGATTGTGGTGGCGATCGCCCGAAAATAAACCTCGCTGGATGTTACTATTTTTATTAGGTCTAATAGCTACTGTGACGATCGCAGCAACAGCAGCGCATTTTAAAAACGCGATCGCTCAAACAGCAAATCTTATCCTATCCGTAGATGTTCGATCGGACCGCCACCCCATCAGTCCCGATATTTACGGTATGAACGATTATGCGATCGACCCAAATTTAGCCCGAGAATTGCGCATTCCGGTGGAACGTTGGGGTGCAAATCACACCAGCCGCTACAACTGGTTAGTTGATGCTTCCAACAGCGGTGATGACTTCTTTTTTGTCGGCGGCGGCGACACCAAAAAGCCCGTTCCTGGTGCTTCGATCGATCGCATTATTAATACTAACCGCGCTAACGGTAGCAAAAGCATCGTTACAATTCCGATAATTGGCTATGTCAATAAATTTAGCGAGTGGAATTGCAGCTTTCGAGTATCCAAATACGGCCCGCAAGAAAAAACCAATCCCTACATTTTTCCCGAAGGAGATAAGTGCGGTAACGGGAAGCGTCCTGACGGAACTTTAATTACTGATAACAATCGGCTGGATGTCAGCATTGTCAACAGTCCAGAACTTCAAAAATCTTGGGTAGAACACTTAGTTAAAACTCACGGAACTGCTGCTAAAGGTGGCGTGCAAATTTATCAAATGGACAACGAACCAAGCGGTTGGGGAAACACTCACCGCGACGTTCATCCAGAACCGACAAGTTATGAAGAATTGCGCGATCGCACTTATCAATATGCTTCAATAGTAAAGGCAACAGATCCCACTGCCAAAGTCCTCGGTCCTTCGGATTTTGGCTGGATAGTTTATCTCGATTCTTTGGTAAAGGGCGATCGGGAAAAACACGGCGGTGTCTGGTTTGCGAGGTGGTATTTACAACAAATGCGCGCCTGGGAAAAGCAACACGGAGTTCGCATTCTCGATTATTTTGACGAACATTATTACCCCTTGTCAGATGTCGGTTGTGTGGCGAATTGTCCCGCCGGAGATGCCAAAACGCAAGCAGCGAGACTGCGATCGACCCGTTCTCTGTGGGACAGCACTTATACTGATGAAAGCTGGATCGGTAAATCCCATCCGCCACTAACAATAATTCCCCGGTTTCGAGAGTGGGTAAAGCAAGATTATCCGGGAACAAAAATAGCAATTACTGAATACAATTGGGGTGGCTTGGAGTCGATTAACGGTGCGTTAACCCAAGCAGATATCCTCGGGATTTTTGGGCGAGAACAAGTCGATTTATCGACGCTGTGGGGGCCTCCGAAGTCTGCGGAACCGGGTGCTTATGCCTTCAGAATTTACATGAATTATGATGGTAAAGGCGGTAAATATGGGGATACTTGGGTGCGATCGAGCAGTACGGACCAAGGACAGTTAGCAATTTACAGTTCCCAACGCAGCAGCGACGGTACTTTAACTTTAGTAGTTATCAACAAAACTGATAATGATTTGACTGCTAAGTTAAATTTAGCAGGATTCAATCCAAGTGGTAGCGCGGAAGTTTATAATTACAGCGCAGCGAATTTAGGGTCGATCGTCCGCCAGCAAGATTTGAGTGTCAAAAGCACGGGCTTTCAGGCAACTTATCCCGCTAATTCTATCACTGCGATCGCCCTTCCTCAAGCTAAAACCCAATCTTAAATCCGGGTAAGTTGACAATTGATAATTGACAATTGATAATTGACAAGTGACAATCGATCGACCGTCAATTGTCAAATTGCAACCGCAGATAAAGGCAGATTAAGGCAGATAAATTTTATCAACTATCAACTATCAACGATCGACTATCAATCGATCGCGAGCGGGGATGCTCGCACTACAAATCTCAAATCTCAACTCTCAACTATCAACTCTCAACTATTCCTTCTATTTTAGGAGCAATAAAATTGGATTTTGTCGATCGCGCTACAGGAAGACACCTGCTAGATGCCCTCTATGAAAAGTTTGCCAAACCGCAACTTCACGATACTTCTAAACCCAACAATCCTTCAATTTACGTTCGCCACGAAGCAGGACAACTGCTGCACGGTTACATAGTAGAAAAAGTGTTTGAACATACCCGCAGCGGCTTTTATGCTGAAGCCCGTTATTGTCTCGGATATGTTAGCGATACTCCGATTTTGGTAATTCGCGGTTACGGTTCTTGGTATCCTTTCGATCGCGTTTTGGAAGATACGCCGGATGTGTTTGTCGCCCACCTCGACAGGCAGTTAAAAGCTGCGGAAATATCGGGGGCTGTAGATTGGATAAAACAGCAGTTCGATGGGGGAAATCCTGCCGATATTATCGGAGAAAGTTTGGGAGGCAAAATTGCCCAGCAAATCGCAGCTAAATATCCAAATTACATTCGATCGACCGTAACTTTCAATTCTTTGGGAGTTTCAGAAAAGTTAGCTCAAACTTCTACAGCTATTAATGTTTTTCACTACTTTACTTTAGGCGAAAGGTATGCTTTCTGGGCAAACAGAGGGGATTACATACCGGGAACAATTTTCGTGATTTCTCAAAACGGGAGCAACTGGCGGTATAAAATAGAAGAGTGGATCGTTCGGAGATCGCGATTTCAAGGGAAGTTTCGGAAAAAGCGATTTTTTGCAGTAATTTTGGCTCAGTTTCTGTTATTAAACAGGCACAATGCGATCGTCCTGAACAAGAAAAAACCAGTAGTTATTCAGATCGATCGCACTCAATTGCAAAATTTCCGAAACAACTGTTTTAACTAAACTTTAACCAAAGTGCGAGAAGGTCGATTTTGGCGCGCGGCGCAAGCGAGTACCAAACAAAGCGCGGCGATTGCTTTTTGCCATTCTTGTTTGATGGTAAGGGGGCGAACATCCTCAAAAACACCGACTAAACGCGGGATCGATCGTTCTAATTTGTCTCTGGGAATCGATTTGTGCAATTCAACTAAACGAGTCAAACTTTCTTGATTTTGCAAAAAACCGACTACCCATTTAGTAGTATGATCCGGACTGTCGGGGACGTTTGCAATTCCTACTTCTGTTTGCAGCCAATTATAAAAAGGCGGGAGTTTTTGAGCTAAAACGCTTCCAGCAGCAGGCAAACTTTGTCGGAGTAAATCAGTATCGAGACTTTGCAAAAGTCGATCGAGTTCAGGCGAGGCTAGCAATTCGGTTAAAGGTAGAGACAGCAAAACTTCTGAAGTATCAGGGGATAAATTCAAAAACTGAGAAAATGTTTGTAACATGAGAAAGTCTCTGGTAAAGATGACACTTTCACTATGGCAAACACGAAAATTAATGAATATGAGCTAGCTCATACAGAGCTCAATAAACCAGCTAAGAAACCGGGTTGTTGACGAAAAATATTCGCTTTCGTGCAGAGTCTAGGCCAAAAACCCGGTTTCTGGGCTTGATGCTAGTTTTCAGGTTACATCGGACTTGATTCCTCAATTTCTTTGCGCTTGAGGGTGACGGGTTCGATCGACTAGGACAATGCTACCGCGATCGGATTAGTTTGTAGTGAGGACTTCAGTCCTCAACATAGAGCGGACTAAAGTCCAATGGCACTGAAATTTCACAAACCACCCAGCTCAAACCTTTGTAAGATCGTTGTTTTTCAACCGCAGATCCCAACTTTTTCAGTGCCATTGGACTAAAGTCCTTACTACGAACATCTGAACTACAAACAGTTAGTTTTCAAACACATCACTAGAAAACACTTCTGTGAGAGTTCGCAAATAAGGTAAAAATACCATAACATCTTCTGCCGAGAGCCGATCGCTAATTTCCCAAAACAACAGCAACAGCATATCTTGTACTAACTCCCAACAGACATGAAGTTTGGGGTACAGCATCAAGCAAAGTGGAAACAATTCTTGCTGTACCGGGCGAATGCTACCTTCCAAAACGCACCAACACAAATAGTTTTGAAAAATTTCCACATCTCGGATACCGGAAATTTTCACGTCGGGATCTGTCAGATAACCGCTACTGCTGCGGTATCCCTGATGGTGAGAACTAGCTTTTTCGTACACTGCATTGGCAATTTGAGTGGTGTGCGACAGTAAGTGTTGCACTGCTAACAAAGCTTGAGAATTTGGAGTTAAATTGGCGGCAGCGAGGTTGATTTCTCCGTAGGGAATGTGGAGGTAGTCGTCTAATATTTTTAAATAGGGTGCAAATTGCGATCGCTCTGACTCGGAGAGACATCCTAACAAGATTTTGCGGGTGTATTGAAACTCTAATGTTACAAATCCTAGCACGAGCGGATCTGCTTGCGAGTATTTACGCCGCACGGCAATAATATCTTTTCCCACTAGCACTGACAGCCGGAAAACAGGTTCTCGATCGCCGTAGGCATCTATTGCTTTGCGGTATAGTTTGCGGGTATCTGCTACAATTTCTCCGGGATTAATTAAATGAGGATCGATCGCGTGCTGCTGTATTTGTTCTCCAAGCAATGCTTGTGTATTACTCCAAGCTATCTCGGTGGCTACTTTCAGCGCATCTGCTAGTTTGTCAACTGTTTTAGCTCGATTTTCCGCAACATCTACGATGTCGGGATGTTGGATAATTTGCTGGGGTTTTGGGTTTTCTCGCGCGGCAACTGTATTGTAATATTTTTTTGCCCAACTAACTGCAAAAGAAGAAGTGCTGATACCTAATGAGTCAGCGACAGAAAGATTTTTAGTATTCGATCGACCCTTACCTTCCGACTCAAGAGGGTCGCAATTTTGAATTTCGCTTGCTGCTGCTGGTTCGGAAAATGCCTGTGAAATATTTGTCATGACAACCCTCGTTTTTGTGTGAAGCAGATTTCGATCGAGTCTCCAAAATTTTCAAAGTTGCTATCTACAATTTTTCACCTTGCGTAAATGACTGTCATCCGCCATTATGCTTAAGCAGTTCGGCCAAATAGCGATGTGGATGAACGCGGTTTTCTGATTTTCGCTAAATTTTTGCGGTTTGTTTGAACTGCGGAATGGCAAGCTGCCTCTATCTTTCTCTTACTGTCGCTCGCGCGATCGATCCGCAGCTTTCACTGAGTTTATTGTATTAGCTGCTGGTATTTCGTTCGTTGAGTGATGAATTAATTTTGCTAATTACATTTATCAGCCAAATCTAGCATCTTTAATTCTTCACTTTTATAAAGAAATTATTAAATTATATATATAAATAAGATTGATGTGCATTGGTGGTGGGATAGTTGCGATCGGGCGCTATTTGTGGTATCTACTTTAAGCTACCTGCCAAGGTTTTCTATGAAAAGAGCAAAAGTGCGATCGATCTTTGCGGAGAATAGAGCCTAGCCTTCTAGTACGATGACAAATGATGAGACGGAGTGGCTAAAATGAGCGGCAGCAGCAATTCAACAGAAATCAAGTTCGGAACAGACGGGTGGCGGGGACTGATTGCCCGCGACTTTACTTTTGCTAACGTGCGGAAAGTAACGCGGGCGATCGCCAGCTACCTCGAAACTGCATACACAAAAGACCGCCCAGTTTTAGTATCATACGATACCCGCTTTTTGGCAGACGAGTTTGCGCAAACCTCAGCAGAGGTACTGGCAGATTTGGGATGGACGGTAAAAATAGTCGATCGAGATTGCCCGACACCAGTCATCGCCTACAGTGCCAAGCACTTAAACTCGGCAGGGGCGTTGATGTTCACGGCATCGCACAATCCCGCACCCTACTGCGGTATCAAATACATCCCCGACTACGCCGGCCCGGCTACCCCGGAAATTACGGATACGATTGTAGCGAATATTCCCGGTGCTTCCGACGGCCCGGCAAAAGGCGGCAACAACAGCAAAATCTCGACTTTTGACCCGAAACCCGAGTATCTGAAGTTTCTTTATACTTTGATAGATGTGGAGCGAATTCGCTCTGCTAAGTTAAAGGTGAAGTACGACGCTCTTTACTCGACTTCTCGCGGTTATCTCGACGGAGTTTTGGAACACTGCGGCTGCGATTTAGAAAGCTTTCACACCTATCGCGACGTACTGTTTGGTGGCGGAATGCCGGAGCCCAAAGGGGAACAGTTAGTTGAATTGGTGGAAGCTGTGAAAAAAGATGCAGCGGATTTAGGCTTAGCAACCGATGGCGACAGCGATCGATTTGGGATTGTTGACGAGTTGGGAAATGTTTTAACTCCGAATACCGTACTGTTGCTGCTGGCCCGCCATTTGGTGAAAAATAAAGGCTTAACAGGGGCGATCGTCCGTACAGTTGCAACTACTCACTTGCTCGACAATTTAGCAGCAAAATACGGTTTAACCATCTACGAAACCGCAGTCGGTTTTAAATATATCGGCGAAAAGATGCGGGAAACAGCAGTATTAATTGGAGGCGAAGAATCGGGAGGCTTGAGCGTTTTGGGCCACATTCCCGAAAAGGATGGAGTGTTGGCTGATATGCTAGTTGCAGAAGCGATCGCCTATGAAGGCAAACCGCTGTCTCAGCTAGTAGAAGAAGCCATCAAAGAAGCCGACGGCCCCCTGTACAACAAACGCTTGGACTTGCACTTAGAAGACGCTCACAAAGCAGCAGTTTTGGACTCTTTTACCAAGAATCCTCCCAAGGAAGTAGCGGGAATTGGCGTGAAAGAAATCGGTCGCAAAGACGGAATTAAACTTTATCTAGAAGACGGAGGCTGGATACTTTTAAGACCGTCGGGAACCGAACCTTTGATGCGCGTTTACATGGAAACCAATTC
>JBOFTL010001189.1:0-4199 GCA_051652045.1 Microcoleus sp.
TCAAATGTCTGTGCCTTTAGATAAAACCACTCCAGAAGCTGCCACTAAAATTTTAGAGACTGCTTGGGTTTCTTGGCATCAGTGGTGGTACCCGCGATTTCCCTAATTTCGATCGAGGGCAATTCCCTGCTGGGTAGCGACGCATCCCGCAATTTTCGTTACCGCAAAAGGCGATCGCGAATCGCTAAAAATGTCAGCTAAAAATCTCATAATGTTTGATGAATGATATGCAAAGCGAACAAGGTTTTTCGATATACAGACTTCGTTGGGTGGGCTACGGTTTGTTAATTCTGTCGTTATTAGATACGATCGCAGTTTTGACACCACCTCAGTTTCTCAATCCCGTCTGGGAATTGCAGACAATTGGAGCTCTAGTGGAACGAGTGCCGGTGCCACTGTTAGGATTGGCGCTGATTTTCTTTGGTGAAGAGTACGAACGCCGGGGCTTTGAAGACCTTTTTTTAAAGTTTTTGTCTTGGTTGTGCTTGGTTCTGGCGCTGGTGTTTTTGTTGATGTTACCTCTAGGAATTGTTAATACTATTCGGGTAAATAATGATAACAACAAGCAAATCACCGATCGGGCAAATCAACAATTAGCTCAATTGCAGCAAGTAGAAGAGCGCCTCAACAAGGGAACTCCAGAAGATTTAAAAAATTTGGGAGGCGAACTCACTCGTTTGGGAGTGGCAACAAACACTCAAGATCCGCAGGAATTGAAAAATCAGATTCTTTCAAGAGTTACTCCAGCAAAGGAAAGATTGCAGGCGCAAAGTCAATCAGTGCAGTCAAATCAGCGTTTAGCCCTGTTGAAAAATGCTGTGAAATGGTTGTTGGGTGCGCTGATTTCAGCAGTTTTGTTTTTTACAATGTGGCGCGGTACTGATTGGGCTCGTTAGTAGTTTGTGATTTTGAGTTTGCGTGCGGTTGATTGTACGATCGTCCGTTCCCTAAGATCTTGGACTTCGGGAAGAGTATCGCGGTATGGTGCGTTGCTAGAGAATAGTCATAAATAATCATAATTCTTGGAGCAACGCACCCTACTTTAATTAGGATAGGAGTTTGATAATAGTCTCTACCGAAAGTGACAGAAGAGCGATCGCACGATCGAAATTATGCTTTTTCTATCTTTTTTAGTTGCTAAAAACATGAGAGAATTCTTTGAATCACTTGGTTGTTAAAATCTTTCGGAAAGCGATGTCTTTCTTGAGCGTGATCCAGAAAGAAAGTTTTGGGATAATAGGCAAGAACCGCTTCCATCTGGCTAATCTTTTGTAATAATGGTTCAATCTGTTCGATTCGATCGGCATGGCGGTATTTGATGAGATTAGCAGCATTCCTAAAATGCCGTCCTTCATCCTGCGTGACTAAATGTCCCACCCTAGCAAATCCTTTGCCATAGTGTCGGTAAAATTCCGATATATCCCGATGATAAGACCATACGGAACCCATTTCATCAAACATTAAGCCAACTAAAATAGTGAATTCGTTCTCAATCAAAAACGAAATTGGTTCCAATTCATGCACGCGACTTTGATTTTGTCGATCGATCGCTGCTGCCGACTGACCTGATATTATTTGATAAACTTTACGTAAAGCTCGATAGTGCCGCAATTCATCTTGCAACCAAAGTTCGATCGCCCTCATAAATTCTAACGAAAACTCGGAACTGCGAGATAAAAGATGCTCGTAAAGCGGCTGACTGTCTCCCTCAGAAAAAACATCTCGACTCAAAAGATCGATAAATCCAGCATGAATTGCGGGCGCAACTTCGGGAATTTGGCAGTCATCGGGAATAAATTCATCTACACACCATTCGCTGCTAAAAATCGGAACTCCTCGGACATCATGAGTTTGTAATTTCATAATTAGTTAACAGTTGAGAGTTGAGAGTTGATAATTGACAGTTGATATTGTTTCCGATGTAAATACCTGTAGGGGTGAAGCATTCGGGCGATAATCTCGGTAATAGATTTCAAAACTAATATCCGTTGGCGTAGCCTGCCAGCAGGCATATGCTTCACCCTGCCCCACGAATCAGTGATATGTACCTATAAGTATCAATCATTCGATCGATAATCTCGGCAATAAATTTCAAAACTTATATCCGTTGGCGTAGCCTGCCGGCAGGCATATGCTTCACCCTGCCCCCACGAATCAGTAAGATGTACCTGTAAGTATCAATCATTCGATCGACAATCTCGGTAATAGATTTCAAAACTTATATCCGAATTAAAACTTAAGTATTTAACAGAGAATCGCTCACGATATGTGGAACGATCAAACAATGCCTGCCAGTAATCGGATTTGTATCTCCGCGCAATACAATACCGGATGGAGTATCGCCAACAATCCACGAACCTACAACAAAATGATAGCCGAAATATTCAGGCAAACATTGATAGGATTGAATAATAAATCCTTCGCGATCGTAACCCATCGCCTCGCGGGAGTGCACGGCACCGGCAACAAGATCCCCTGTTTCAATCGAAACGCCCACACCTTCTAAACCGGCAAGCGGCTTTTTGACGTGCATTTGAGTTAATAACTCTGTGGATTCGATCGAAATTGTATCCGTAAAGAAAGTAGGCAACAGATATTGACCGTACACTGGATGTTTGCCGAATATTTCCCACATCCACACCATCGATCCTTTGTTGCTTAAAATTTGTTTCCACAGGGGTTCGAGAATTTTCACATCTCCCGCCAGCAAGCGTGCTGCTAGGGCTGCTTCTGCATTAAAAGATTGAGCGGCTAATTGCAAATCCAGCCAGTCTATAATTTTCCACATTCGGAAAATCCGATTGTTGAATTGATCGACAAAAAATCCGTCTTCATCGACGCCGAGATGGTTGCGCAATCCTACAAGTTGGGTAAAGAAACAATCGTTTCCCAATTCCTGATTAATAATTTCTACCAGTTGTCCGGCCATTTCTGTATCTTCTGACAAATTCTCATCAATTAACAGACTCAGACCGAATTCTTTTAAATCGTATTGACGGCCGATCGTCCGAAATTGACCTGCAACTTCGTCCCAAAAGTTGTTAAACTGATCGGCATCGTTGGGGAGAGATCGCAAGTCTCGATCGTGTTTTTTCATATCCTCCAACCACAGCCATTGATAGACACTTTCTGCGCCTAAAAGAGGAGTTTCGCCGTTGATTTCTAGCAAGCTAATTTTGCCATTTTCGGTGACAGCCAGATCGAAACGGGTATAGAGAGACAAATCTTCTTCTTCATCAACCCGATCCCACGACACCTGAATCGCTTCCCAGAAAGCAGGCGGAATCGCAAGTTTTTGCATCCGATTTTCTAAGCCGTCAGCGGTGAAAAACCAATCCAAAAATTCCCGGCACATATCCCAAAGAGACTCCGTAGCATCCCAAATTTTCGCCTCTTCCTCGCGCGAAAACATCACTCCAAAAGGGCGGTTTAAAGCTTCTGCCCAGTAGCGTTGGTCGATATCTGCAAGAGGCTGACATTGATAAGCATTATCTAATATGTGTTGCTGCCAATTCCGCCGTCGCTGAAATAAAAATGGATACATCGATCGAGTACCTTAATGGGTAATGGGTAATGGGTAATGGGTAATGGGTAATTGGTAATAATTGGTAATACCTAATCCCGCTTAGCATTCTCTGTTATTTTCTTAGTCCGCGCAGGCGGACTTCGTTCGTGTAGTTGGGGGTGAAAATCGAATGACAGGCGAAGCTACATTCGATTTTGCACCCCCAAAGCGGTTTCAACCGCCGACTTTTCGTTCGTATAGATGCGGTTTCAACCGTCGATTCTAATGGAGATAGTTGAGCGGGATTTGATATAATCTGTAGTCGGAAGGCAGTCGAATTTGTAATTGGCAATTCATAATTCATGATTTTTAATTACGAATTATTTGCGATCGACTCCAGACCGAAATAATTACAAATTACAAATTATTTCGATTATTTACCTCTGCTTCCTCTAGGAGCAGTGGAACGGACAGAGTTACCAAAACTTCCCCGTCCTTTGATAGTGCCTCGACCTACATAGCCTTGGGGACGAGAGGGCGTGTCTATACTCGGGGAAAAGTAGGAAGAATCTAGCGGTACTCCCTGTTGGGGATGAGAAATTTGGGTGCGATCGGGAGTTACAATTCCGATATTCGATCGGTAAACCGGTTGCACGTGATAAATCGTGTGGTAACTGCTGTAGCCGCTGTAGCC
>JBOFTL010001190.1:0-3544 GCA_051652045.1 Microcoleus sp.
AGACGGCAGTGAGATTCAGGGGAGCCTGCCAAAGTATGGCCCAAAAGCTCAGTCTGGGTATGAGCGATTGAAGCGCTGTCGGAAAAAGAAAAACAAATCGGCGGTTATCCCCGTCTTCAGCGAAGCAAGGCGGGGCGGGATAGCCTAACGTTGAGCGGGTTCGATGCCCGCGAATCGTTAACTATCCCCTGGAATGGTCTTGAATATATTTTTCAAGGATCTTAAGTGGAGCGCCACCAGCAGATCGAATATAAAGTTGGTCACCCCATAAGCCTTTCTTCCAGTTCTTGAAGTGCGGTCTTAGTTCAGACTCAAACTCCTTTCTCAGCATTCGACTGCAAGCCGATTTCATTGAACCAAGAAGATATGAAATATTGTTGTCTGGATGAACATCTAACAGGAAATGGACATGATCGGACTCTCCCTTGCATTCAAGCATGATGCATTTATTTTTAATACAAACATTTGCCGCCACTTCTTGGATGCGTTCTATCATTGACTGCGTTAAGCATTTTCGTCGATATGCGGTCACGAAGTAGGTGTGCAACTGAATAGAGAAAACACAGTGAGCACCCTTTCTATATTGTGTTGTCATTTGTTCGATTGATAGTGTATAATCCAGTCATGATAACAACAAGACGCATTACTTTCAAGCTGTATCCTTCTAAGTCTGAAGCGGCCAAGCTGCATTGGGCTAGAAGGATGCATTGTGGTTTGTATAATGCGGCTTTAGCGAATCGACGCACTCAGTATAAGAAGTTTGGGCATTCTGTCGATTATTTTGAGCAGCAGAATTCGTTGCCAGAATTTAAGACTGTTTGGCCTGAATATGCTGAACTGGGTAGTCAGACATTGCAGGCTACTTTCAGTGACCCCACCCTACTTCGTTGAGGGTGGGGAATGGCGGAAGGAACCCGTCATTCGTAAGCACTGAATAGACCAAACAAAGCTAGCAACGATAACACTACCGGACACTTCCCTAATCCGGATTATTGTGGGGGTTGGAATTTCAGCCAGTCGGGTCAAGCCGAGAAACAACGTTGCTAGGGGTCGAAGGGACGGGGATTTATCCCCATAAACTTTACTCGAAAGGATTATCTCCAATGGATCGAGTTCCAACAATTTCACTAACAGGTCAGCAATTAATGCCAACCAAGGCGAGTCGTGCCCGTAGATGGGTTAAGACTGGCAAGGCAAAAGAATACTGGAATGATCTAGGTCAATACTATATCCAATTGCTATTTGAGCCATCTGGCTACGAAGTGCAGGATGTTGTGGTCGGCATCGACCCTGGCAAGTCCTATTCCGGCATCGGTGTACAATCCGCCAAGTCAACGCTATTCCGTGCCCATTTGGTTCTGCCATTCAATCGGGTAAGAGCCAGGATGGATCAACGCCGGATGCTGCGACGTGGGCGGAGAGGACGACACATCAATCGGAAGGTTGAATTCAAGCTACGGAATCATCGCCAAAAACGGTTCGATAACCGTAAACAAGGCAAACTAGCCCCATCGATTCGGGCATCACGTCAACTCGAACTGAGAGTGGTGCAGGAATTGGTTAAAATCTATCCCGTTTCTCAAATTGTCTACGAAAAGGTGAGAGCCGATGTTGATCTCACCTCTGGTCGGAAAGGTGCCCGTTCTGGGCGCGGATTCAGCCCCGTTATGGTGGGTCAAAAATGGATGCTCGAACAACTTGCCCAGATTGCACCAACTTCTACCCGTGAAGGCTGGCAGAAAGATGGTAACGGCACAAGCCAAATTCGGAAACAATTAGGCTTAGTAAAGGACAAGGAAAACAAGTCTGAAGCGAAGCCAGAAACCCATGCCGTAGATGGTGTTGCTTTAGCTTGTGGCCACTTTGTTAAATATCGCAAATTCCATAAACGCGGTGAAGATGGTGCTGAATGGGTGGGTGAAGTAACTGTCACCCATTCTCCATTCAAAATCATCACTCGATTTGGTGCAGTCCGGCGCGGCAAAGAATATGGTTTCTTCCGTCGTCAGCTTCATGTCGAAGTGCCCGCTAAAGGTAATGTCAGAAAGCGAAAAGGTGGAACTATCACCCCATTCGGCTACAGAGTTGGGGATTTGGTTAAAGCCGAAAAGTCTGGTGAATCTGTTATTGGCTGGATTGGCGGATTTACTGCTACTGAGAAATCGCAAAAATTGTCTGTCTATGACTGGCAATGGAAACGAATTGGCCAATATTCAATCTCAAAAGTCAATCTAATTAGGAGGTCAAATGGATTGTGTGTCGCGTAAATCAATTTGTTCGTCTCAGGGCATCGAACCCTTCGACGAACTCGCTATCCCTCCCCACCCTAAGAGGATGGAGAATCCCGCTGTTTTTGTTGAAGCGTGTAGATTTTGCATTTACTCGTTTCTTTCAGGGTTTGGGCGGTTATCCCAAATTCAAGCCTGCCCGCCACGCTAAAGGGTGGACTTATCCAAACAAGCAGAGCTGGAAAGCGTTTTCGACTGGCTGTAATGGTCGGTTAGAGTTGCGTGATTTGGGCATATCGATTCAGATGCGCGGACAAGCCCGTACCTGGGGAGAACCCACAACTTGCACCATTATGTTTAAGCATGGGTGCTGGTACGCATCGATTACGGTTAACTGTGAACCAAAACGTGAAACGGGTTCCGGTGCTGTTGGGATTGATTTAGGGTGCAAAGAAGCGGTAACGTTTTCCACTGGCGAACAGATCTCTAAACCAGCTTTTATTGCCGATGGCGAGAAGGCCGTGAAGCGAGTATCTAAGAAGCTAAGACGTAAACGGGCACCGAATAAAACAAATCGGGTAAAGGCTTCGCGCCGCTGGAAGAAACACCAAGCACAGAAGTCTAAATTGCAACGTAAAGTGACCCGTCAGCGGGAAGATTGGTTGCATAAACTAACCAGCAATATAGTTAGCGGTAATAGCCTAATTGCTGGTGAAGAACTCAATCTCAAGGGAATGACTCGCAAAGCCAAGAAAGGCAGTAAACGGAAAGCCCAGAAAGCAGGTTTGAACCGTTCTATCCTATCCGTTGGATTTGGCATGATTGGCAAAATGTTGGAATACAAATCAGCCGAAGCTGGTGGATTCTATGTAGAGTCTCCAACCCGTATGCTGAAACCGTCTCAACGTTGCGTCAAGTGCTGGGAACTCACCCCCAAGACTTTGAGTGACAGGATTCATATTTGTCAGCATTGCGGTCATACTGAAGACCGTGATGTTAATGCAGCCCAAGTTAATTTGGCTTGGGCAAGGGGTCAGGAACTGGCCTCTTTAGTCGCCGAGTCGGCAAGCTCTACTTCCTGCGGAAGCATGAAGCAACTTGCGGCGAAGAAACGACAGAAACTCCTAGCTCAACGAAGTAGCTAGGAGTAGTTCATTTAACCGATCGCCTAACGTCAAATCTTGCTTCAATGTGATGCCCAAAAATTTCTATCCCCCCAGGACAGAACGCGAGACACGCGATCGCTAACGACAAGTCTTTGTAGTACTGCTTCCATTGTTCGGAATTCACGTTTCCGTATAAATAAACATCTCCAC
>JBOFTL010001191.1:0-3367 GCA_051652045.1 Microcoleus sp.
GCTTGAATTAAGGATAAAGCTCCCCATCGATCGAACCCATTACTGGTATCAATTAAAATAATATCTGGTTTTAATTTCTCGTAAATTTCACGTTTAAAAACAGACCACAGGTTATCATCTCGATCGATAACAGTTGTAGCATGGAGGTCGTCAATCTTAGAAACATAATCGAGGTTGAGATAACCAGCAGGCACAACAAACAATCTTCCTGTGGCGTTAGGAATTTTCACTTCACCAAATATTCCAGCAATTGAAATATTTGGTTCTACTCCATCGGGTAAATAGGAACGCTCGTAAAAATAGTCAACAATTCCATACTTTGGTTGCGGCGTGAGATTGAATGCTGTACTCAATCCGGGTGCTTCTAAATCTAGATCGACAGCCACAACTTTAAGACCCCGCCTTGCTAAAATTGAGGCGACATGGGTTAATGCAGTTGTGCGACCTACTCCTCCTTTAAAGGAATAAAATGTTATGGTTCTAGGTGTGCGGAACTCCTGCGGTGGTAGTTCAAGTTGATTTTGCGGATTAGCTGCTTGGATAGCTAAATCTTGCCAAGTTTTGACTGAATTTAGATTAAATTGTGGCTGTGAAAGATTCAGCGATTCGGCTTCTTGAAGCGTATATAGAGATAGAAATTCAGGAGATAAAAGAGGAAGCTGAGATTGCAGTAATGTTGAGATTTGTTCCTTGCGATCGGGCATGGATAAACCGACAAAGCGATCGCTCACAATCGTCAAATTTAACAATCCTGATGTCGAAATATTTACATCAACCCACTCTGGCGACTTCCGTACATATCGATCTGTCAGATGCTGCTTTAGCGAAACTTGCCAATTTTCCTGCATTTTCAACTCCCTTACAATTGAGTAGCTTGTTTCTGCAACCAGCCTTCGAGGCTCTGATATGCGTTTAACCAGCGTTTGTAATTTGCATCATCAGGCTCACTTCCAGAATAGCGCAGATCTATGAAATGTTGGCTAGTTGGATTCTCAACCTCATCCAGCCATTTTTTCACTGCGGGAAATTTTTCAATTCTCGATCGCAGTCGATTGTGCCGTCTTAATGCTTCGGTGTAGCTGTGTCCTGGATTAGTAATAGTATGTCCGGGATTGTTATCATCTCTCAGCCATTCTCTAATTGCACTCTTCGGTAAAGTTGCGAAAATCATTGCTTTTAGCAAACACTCGATAGTTATGCCACCAAAGTGCATCGCCGCCACTTTTCTGCCAGATTGGTTTAGTGTTTGAGTATCGATGTGGCGTTCTATAAAAGAGGCTTCGTAATCTTCCATACTTAACAAACTTAGAATTCAAGCTCGATAAGTATACGCTAGAATTAGCATTTTCGATCGCAAATCAGGCAAAAGGCAATCCCCAAAACTGAATCAACCCAGTTTCTAACCGTAAGATCGCCCTTACCTGGCAGATAAAGGAGATAAGGAAGATAAGGTTTTTAAATGTTTTAAGTAATTTAAAACCTGCCAAACCGCATAAATATTTTTTTTTAAATCCCGTATCTTCCCTTCCGCCAAAATCGAACCAGCGAATAATTAGTAATAACAGCAAGAGCAATCCAAAACAAAAGCAATAAATAAATAGGAGAATCTAAAAATGTCTGTATTTCACCGCACCAAATCCAGCACATCTGTTTTATTAGCACTTTTGACTGTAGCCGGCACCGCAGCCCCAATGCTATCTCCCGCCCCAGCTTTGGCACAAACAACTTTTTCGGATGTTAACAATAATTATTGGGCAAAAGACTTCATTCAAGAACTGTCCGATCGAGGAATTATTAAAGGATTTCCCGATGGCAGTTTCCGTCCGGATGCACCCGTAACTCGCGCTGAATTTGCAGCGATGATCCGTTCTTTGAGAAAGCCAAAAACTCGCGCTGCTGTGAACTTTGTAGATGTTCCCTCGAATTTTTGGGCGCGGGGGGCGATCGCGGAAGCTTACGAAATGCAGTGGATGGCTGGCTATCCCGGCAATATTTTTCGGCCCCAACAACAGATTCCCCGCGTGCAAGTTGCGGTTGCTGTAAATAACGGATTGGGTTACGAACCTACTTGCAATTTTGAAGATGTTCTCAGCTACTACAACGATGCTAATAATATTCCCAATTACGCTCTCAAAAGCGTTACTGCTGCTACGGAAAAACAGTTAGTTGTCAGCTATCCCAATCCGAAATCTCTCCAACCAAATAGATCGGCAACGCGGGCGGAAGTAGCTGCTTTTATCTATCAAGCATTAGTCAGTACGAATCAGGCGCAAGCAATTAATTCTCCTTACATTGCTAGAGTTGATGTTGGTGGAAATGTAGCGGTAAAAATTCCCAGCGGTACTTCTATCCCGGTTGAGTATGCCAAAGACAAGATTTTACTCGGTCCCAATGACACATCTCCTTTAACGCTGACAGTTGCTGACAATATTACTGACAGCAGCGGTAAAGTGTTAATACCAGAAGGATCGAAGATCGGTGGCGAATTGCGATCGACCTCAAATGGCGTGCGGTTTGTAGCGCAAGAATTAAGTATCATTAACGGTACGAGAATTCCCCTAAATGCGACTTCTCAATTGATTACCAAAAAGGAAAGCGTTTCTAAGGGAATTAATGTCGGCAATTTGATTAAAAATACGGCTTTGGGTGCGGCGGCTGCTGCTGCAATTGCGGGAGTTACGGGCGATCGGGCGATCGCGACTGAAGAGGTGCTTGGAGGCGCGGGAATCGGCAGTTTAGTAGGAGTGTTTTTGGGTCGAGATAAAGTCGATTTGTATGCTGTGAATCCCGACACTGATTTAGATTTGCAATTAGATGCGGATTTAGTAGTTAATGCTGCAAGCAGCAATATTTGCCGCACTCGATAGATTCAGATAAAATGTGTAATAAAAGGTTCGTAGTGAGGACTTCAGTCCTCATCCAATGACTGAAGTCCTTACTACGAACTAATTTTTATCATTTTCAACTCTTCTTGTAAGTTCTCAAGTAAGTTATTGACCAACTCTAAGCGATACTGTTGCATATTCGTATCGAGTGGCTCTTTACTATCTTGAAAATCGATAACTTTATCGGCGATTTCCTTATAGTGTTGCAGCATAGAAAAAGTTTCCGTACTGAACCGAGTAAGATAGTTTTTAGCAGCATCGTTGCAAATTTGTTTGACCTCATGGAGATAAGCTTCTGAGGATTCGATCGGCTTTTCGTAGCCAGTTGTTTTATTCAAAATATAGCTGGCCCCGCCAACTACTGCCGCTCCCACAGGGCCGCCTAACAACCAACCCAAACCAGTTGCTACTGCTACCGGTGCTACTTCACTATCGCTCGATTTTTTTACCGGAGTTGGTGGCGGCGGCGGTAAAGTTATTTG
>JBOFTL010001192.1:0-1702 GCA_051652045.1 Microcoleus sp.
GGATAATGATTGCGGAACAGCGGCGTATCGGCGACGCATCCCGGATACAGCGAAGTAAAAGTAATCCCGGTGGATTCGTGAAAGCGGCGGTGCAATTCCCGCATCGTCAGCACGTTGCAAACTTTGCTGTCTTTATAAGCTTTAACGGGTTCAAAACTCTTGCCGTTAGCCATCGAAATCGGGTTTTTAAAACCTGCTTCAAAACCTTCAAAATTACCCAAATCCGGCTGTGGCGGAATCTTGCCGCCCAACTCATCTGGATTGTGCGTCACGGTTCCTAAAATGATGATTCTCGCATCCGCATAGTAGGAAGGCTTCAAATTTTCCATCATCAAATTACACAGCAGAAAATGACCGAGATGATTGGTAGTCATCGTCAACTCGTAACCTTCAGGACTCCACAAAGGTTCCTTAATCAAAGGCATATAAATTGCCGCGTTGCACACCAAAGCATCCAGGGGCCGCCCGCTTGCCTTAAATTCCCTCGCAAAGCGCCGCACGCTCTCTAAATCCCCTAAATCGATGTGCGAGATGGAGAAACTGCCTTGAGGGATGCCCAACTCTTGGGCGGCGTCTCCGCCTTTGCGCACGTCGCGGCAGGCCATGATAACGTGCCATCCCCTATCTGCAAGGGCTTTAGCGCCGTACAAGCCGACGCCGGAGGATGCGCCGGTGATGATAACTGTTGGTTTGCGATCTTGTGCCATTTTGTTAAAAATGCTGAAAATCTCAGTTGATTATTTTCGGACAGGAAAACTGCTGAGCTGGCAGCTCTGAGGTTTTGAGATGCCCTTCGGTTAACTAGGATATGCCACAACGTTATGCGATTTCAAATGTAAAGTTTTGCGATCGACCGATTTTAGATTTTGGATTTTAAATTTCAGCAAAAATCCAGGTAAGGTGCGCAGTGCGCACCCTACAAAATCAGGAAATAGCCGCAGATTCCTGATAGCTGGGAAAGTCTGTATAGCCTTCGGGACCGAAAGCATACCAAGCCGCCATTTCAGCATCCGGATTGAGCGGCCAGTTGTTAGCAAAACGCTCTACCAAATCGGGATTGCTAATAAACGGGCGTCCGAAAGCAATTAAATCTGCAACTTTGCTGCTAATCGCTACTTCTGCCTGCTCTTGAGTATACCCGCAATTACCGACGATCGCGCCTGAAAATACTTCACGAAACTCCGACAACACCATCGGCGTTCCTAACTCGTGAAAGCCGAAACCTAAACCATCTAAAAAATGCAGGTAAGCCAATCCGTAGCTATTTAACTCCCCTGCAACATACAGAAAAGTTTCCCGATAATCTGGGGAACCCATGCCGTTGTAAAGACCGTTAGGAGAAAACCTAACTCCCACTCGATTGGCAGGCCATACTGTCAGAATTGCTTCCACAATTTCCTTGAGAAAACGGTAGCGATTTTCAATGCTACCGCCGTAGATATCGGTGCGGTGATTCGTTTTGGATTGCAGGAAATTGTCAATTAAATAACCGTTAGCTCCGTGAATTTCTACACCATCAAAGCCGGCCGTTTTAGCCCGTTCCGCAGCTTTGCGATAATCTTCCACAATTGAGGGAATTTCATCGGTTTCTAAAGCGCGGGGAACTTCATAAGGTTGTTTGCCTGTGGGAGTGTGAATTTCGCCTCCCTCAATGGCAATTGCAGATGCTGCAACTGGCAATTTACCGTTTTCTTGAAAACTG
>JBOFTL010001193.1:0-5141 GCA_051652045.1 Microcoleus sp.
GATTCAATCTCTGATAGTGTCGCCATTGACCAATCTCGCAACAAACAGGAAAAAGCATCATTCAGTTTATCTAAGTTGTCTTGCAACAGCGCGTACACCTGTTGGGTGTCACTGTTACTTTCTGCTGTTGTCCGCAATACCTCCATCAAAAAGTTGAAATATACTTCTGAGGTTGCTGCTGCTGAAGAGTTGGCAATGTACTCACCCAAATGGGAAGCCCCATTTCGCAGCCAAGTAGCGTTATTCTCATCCCCTCGCTGTGCCAGATAGTCAGCAACTTGTAGCATCATTTGCACTAACTCAGCATCAACTAACTCTGAGTTAGCATTCAAAATCTCTGTTCCTTCATCTTTACTTGAACAATTTAATAACAAATAGATCAGATGCAGATAGGCTTGATGGCGGCTTTCATCCATTGTGGGCGATATTTGGAGTAGTGATGTTATTTTCTACATCAGGATTTGCACTTTTTCGGGATGCAAAATAATCTTCCGTACAGGCGGACTTAGCTGCTGGAACTAGGCATTCAAACACCAGACTTAGGGCAAAAGTCGGGTTTTTCAGAAATCCTGTATCATCGATATTACCTAGCTAACTCTAATTTTAGCTCCCGCTTGTTTAAATGGTAACTAGCGCTTTCTTCGAGCAATTGACGAAAAAAATTAGGTTCTTGGGAGTTTAATGAATGCAAAATATCTCGATACAAACGACAAGCATCATCATCATTCAAAATGCGGCTGTGAAGGATTCTCGTCCATTCCGCAGCAACGAGCATTAATTGCGGTACAACTGTCACAAATGCTTGAATCTGGGCTGACACATCAAAAGATTCTAGAAAATGAATCAAACCAAACATGATTTCTGGCTGTTCGCAGCGATCGTCCAAAATCAGATGTAAATCTGGTAAATCTTCATTTTGAGGACGATCGGCAAGTGAGGCTAAAGCATTTTCAAAAGCTGTCACTTCATCAGGCGATCGCATCAATTTATTTACTTTTAAAATGCTAATCCAGATATTTTCTTTCATCAGCTATTACCTTCCTCATCTGATTCAGGGCGAACTGTCTAACTTGTCAAACAGTCGATCGAAAAAATCCTCCACTTTTTTCCCTTCCCCTCGTGACCTTTGTTCCAAACCCAGCTTAATTCCCTTTAAAGTCTCCAATAACTCAACTGCATCTAAAAGCTTCTGATAGGATTCGGCATCCTGAACGACTAACTCAGCTTTCCCGTTGACCGTTAGAACTAAAGGATGTTTTGTTTGCTTCAGCCGCTGCACAAACTCAGTCGTATTACGTTTGAAATCGGTGAGAGAATGTATGTCTCTTGAAAGGTTTATCATAAATGACATTAAATTAGCATCTAATTAAATGTTAAACTATATCTGCGGTGTTTGTCAATCTAATTTTGAGAGTAAAAAAGACTGTAACACGATAGAATAGGTAATAGCCGATCGCGAGGCCGTACAATATGCTCAACAACACCATTACCATTCCCCAAACCTTTAAAGTAACTCACGAACAGTTCCAGCAAATTGCTGCTGTCAACCGTGACTTAAGGCTAGAGAGAACAGCTACAGGAGAATTAATAGTTATGCCCCCGACAGGAAGCGACACAGGCAAACGAAACCAAGATATGTCAGGACAACTCTGGCTGTGGAATCGCCAAACAAAGCTAGGAGTAGTATTTGACTCTTCTAGCGGCTTTAAATTGCCCAATGGTGCCGATCGCTCTCCTGATGCTTCGTGGATTAAATTAGAAAGGTGGCAAGCTCTCACGGCTAAAGAACAAGAAGGTTTCGCTCCCATTTGTCCCGATTTTGTTGTGGAATTGCGTTCTAAATCTGACAACATGGAACCGTTGCGAGAAAAAATGCGAGAATACATCGCCAATGGTGCGCGTTTGGGATGGTTAATCGATCGCAAAAACAAGAAAGTAGAGATATACAGGTGCGATCGAGCTGTCGAAATATTAGATAATCCTATCACTTTGTCAGAAGAAGATGTATTGCCAGGATTTGTCTTAGATTTAACAGATGTTTGGTAGTAACACCAATTTTTACAGAGCCTTACCTCTTAAATTATACGATCGCCCCTAGCCTCATTCTCAAACCAGGGAAACCTATCGTTGATAATTTTTACTTTCAAGGAACTACCCCAAAAGGGGTAAGTTCCGGCTAACAACCAGCCACCAACAAATGAAACATGACTAATTAAGATTCAGCCATTTTTGAGCGTTAAGCCGCTGAACTACCCCAAACACCATCAAATCGAGAGTAATCTTGCGCTCATCAATCAAAAACGGCTCCAAAGTGCTGGTTTTAGTATCATTTTCCGCACAAGAAAAAGCCCTTTGACTTTGAATGTTTTCTTGAGGAAAATACAAATTAAATTGCCGCTGACCCGATTGAAATTTACCAATTACCTGCCAGCATTCCCCGATCGAACTCATGCCGGTAACGGGTACTTTTTGCTTGGCCAAACTCACCTCCAAATCCTTAACGCCCTGCTTCGTTAAAGCAGTTTGCAAGGCCGGCAAATAATCTTGTTGAATAAATTCTGCAAAGGGCTTGTCTTCAACAGCAGGTGCTTTTTCCTTTTTAGCTTTAGCAGCGGGTTTGTCGCCGTCAGCTTTAGCAGCAGGCTTTTTCGCAGCCGCTTTAGGCTTGTCAGTGCTGGGAAGATCGGTGGTTTCAGGCGAGTCGGAGCTCGGGGCTCGATCGATCGAAGCACTAGGAGTTTCCGATTCCCCGGCGGTAGGATTTTGCGGTTCTTCTGGCATTGACGGTTCCTTATAAAGTGTAGAGAAGTACAGCCTGCAATCAACAAACCGACGATCGCCCCCAGGGAGCGATCGTCAGCTCAAACTAAGCACTAATGACTAATGACTGAGGACTGAAATTATTTTAAATCTCAGCGACAGCGCGTTCAATCAAACGGCGGGCCAAAGTTTGAACGCCCGTGTGTTCGTAGTAGTTGGTAGTCATGTCCAGGAAAGCACCAACGTAGTCCACCTTATCAGCAGAAATCTCCACAAAATTCTGCAAGTGACCGAGGACATTCTGGGGGGTCAAACCCCGATCGCTCACAAAAGAACCCATCCAGCCAGAAACCGAACTAAAGCTTTCCCCAATAAAGCCTAGCTGGCCGGCGGGAGAACCACCAGGAATCATGCTGCCGATCGACTTAAACGCCGGATTGTCTTGCACGTCGTTAGGAGACAGCTTGGCAATCCAATCCTGAGTCATCATGATAAAATCCGGGCCCAGGGGAATCAAACCGTCAAAACAAACCAAAGCCGCCATCCGCATCAGAGATTCGCCGCCGTAGTCGCCCAAAGCCCCAGCAAAATCGCCGATACTGTCGCCAGGAATCCCGTTAATTTGGCAAAAAGCCAGCAACTCAGTAACTAACTTCAGAGAAAGGTCGATCGTTTGAGCTTTTTCCGGCTTGGGGGTAAGATTGCCGATTACCGACAAAAACGGCACATTTTGAGCGACCTTATTCGCGAGGGCGGCCGTACCGAGGGCACTAGAAGCACTGTCGATCGTTTGGTAGAGCCAGAGAGCGCGCTGGTAGCCTTGAGACTTATCATTGAAGAGATAGATAGCGCGATCGCCGATTTGCTGGATCATTTCTTCATCAGTTTCACCAGTTACCGTGCGAATGGTATTTTCAAAGCCCACTAAATTGTTCCACTCGCCGGGAATTACAAAGTCAAGAGCTCGTAAGGCTTTGACAGTCATGTTGTCTTTAGGCAGTTTATCGACTAATTCAAAGACTGTTGTACTCACAAAAAACTCCTTATAGTTGAAAGGGACTCAAAAATGTCACTATTGCCAGATGGGACAAATGTCGTTGCAGAAATCTCACATAGCTCGATCGAAAACTAGAGGCAGTTTTTACTCAAACAGCGCCCGAAGCCTGTCGGGGGAGCAATTTGACAAAACCCACAGCTATTGACAGTTATTTAACGCTAGCGAGGCCGCTGAGATTGAATTTTGCCAGCCAAGCTTCGCGTTCGCTCGCGCTAAAAGAAGGGTCGCGAGATTGAACTTTTACTTGATAGCGATTTGCGACTAAAACAGCAGTGATATTAGCACCTTGGTTCACAGCAGGATAGCCGCTAATTTTCTTAGTGCTGCTTTGGAATTTGTTTCCGGCCGAGGGATTGCCTGCGAGATCGTTAATCGAAAGTACCGCGACAGTTTTATCGCCTTTCTTCAAATTAGCTATAGCGGAACCGGACTTTTCTTGACCGAACACGCGATCGAATCCGCCGCCCGACGCCGGGAAGTATTTATTTAATTTGCCGCCAGCTACAGCTTTCTTAGGCAAATTTTGATTTTGAGCTGTCGATTTGTCAGCGTTGGTTTGCTGAGCTTTAGCCCCCGGTTTTTGGGTACTTTCCGTCTGAGCTTTGTCCCAGCGGGATGGGGCTGGGGTTTGGCCGCAGGCGGTCACTAACAGGAGTACCGATATCAGGAATGGAGCTAAGATTTTGCGCGCGGGGGGAAAGAGCATCGCTGTCTCCTCGTGAGATAGTTTCCGATCGCAATTATGGCTCAGGATTTTCCAAATTGCCTTGTCCTATCGGTTGATTTGTGGCTGCCGTAAAAATTCTTCATAAAAAAAACCTCTGCCTTGCGGGCAGAAGATTTTTGGCAATGGTTAATTTAAATGGAAGAAGACAAAAGAATTGCTGGGCACAGTCGAGTCTGGGGATTGGGTAAAGAAACTAAATTTTCTAATTACCAGCAATCTCAAAACAAATTTTTCCGATCTTTCCCAGATGTATTTAGAGGTTTTCAGATGGCTTGCCTGTCACTCTTCCAAAGGAAGTTTTGCAAAAGCGATCGCAGATCAGGCGTCGCTTTCAATGTGGATAAATAACAAACCCATTACCACAACCGGCATCAGCCAGCAAACGACCGGAATCAAAATCCAAGGCAAGAAAGAAGCGGCGTAGGAACCTGTCATGTCAAATTCTCCAAACTAAAGTTAGTACGTTCCAACAGGAATAATTGAGATGGGAATCTAATTATTGACTAATCCCCGGAACATGGCATCGATGCCCTTAAAGTTTTCGAGTAAGAAGTAAGCAGCAAAGACGCCGCTCATCCCGCCAACGAAGAAACCAGC
>JBOFTL010001194.1:0-2120 GCA_051652045.1 Microcoleus sp.
AAACAATTGCGGGCGGCGTACCTTCAGGAGAATCTGATTTCAAAGCTTCAGTGCGGATGTTCACTTTTGGCTTATTAAGAGCGTTTTGGAACAGTTCTTTGATCTGTTCGCTGCGCGTTTTATTGGTAGTCGGATCGACAATTTCCGCTTCTTTTTCTTTGTCAATTAACGTGTCGTCGATTTCCGAATCCACCCGCGAGAATTTCACATCTGTGTACTCGCGTTCCAAGAAGCTGATAAAGTGCGTGTCGATGAAAGAATCCATAAACAGCACTTCTAAACCTTGGCTTTTGTGCAGGGCGACGTAGGTTGCTTGAGATGCTGGTTCCGTGCAGTAAAACACCCGATTTTCGTGGCGTTTTTGATTGCGTTCCAAATAATCTTTCAGCGTCGTGTAGGGCTGCGTCGAACCGGAAGTTTCCGACTTGGGAGTGACATCTTGCCACAAATCGCCTTCCTCAGATTGCACCTGCACTTCTGGCGTGGCAACTTCTGATTTTTCTACTTTTGGTTCGTAGGTGCTGCGATAGATTAAGATATCTTCGACTTGCTTTTTAAACTTGTCATCGTTGAGAATTCCGAACTTGACAAAAGTGCCGATATCTTGCCAGCAACGGATGTATTCATCCCGATCGTCCCGATACAGTTCCTTCAGTCGATCGCCCACCTTTTTCGCGATATAATCAGCTATTCTCCGCACCGTGCGGTTGCTTTGCAGCGAGCTCCGAGATACGTTTAGCGGAATGTCGGTACTGTCAATTACCCCCCGCAGCGGCATCAGGAATTTGGGAATAATTTCCTCGCAGTGGTCGCTGACAAAAACTTGATTGCAGAATAGCTTGATATTCCCTTGAGTAACATCCACATCCGGCCGCAGTTTCGGGAAGAACAGAATCCCGTTGACAATAAAAGGATAATCTGTATTCAGGTGTACCCACAACAGCGGTTCTTCTTGGAACGGATAAAGGTAGCGGTACAAATCCAAATAATCTTGTTTCTGCAAATTGCTGGCCGAGTCCCGCCAAATTGCTTTGTGCTTGTTGAGTTCTTCCCCTTCAAATTTGATGGGAACGGGCATGAAATCGCAGTAAGTTTTGATTAACTGCTTGATGCGGCTGGGTTCTAAATATTCCTGTTCTTCATCTTGGAGGGTTAGAGTAATTGTAGTGCCGCGTTCCGTGCGGGTAGATTCCGACAGTTCAAAAGCCGGAGAACCGTCACAAGACCAGTGAACTGCTGGCGCGCCTTCTTGATAAGAAAGAGTGTCAATATCTACTTTCTTTGCCACCATGAAAGAAGAGTAAAAACCCAACCCGAAGTGACCGATAATTGCGTCGTCACCAGTGCCTTGATATTTTTGAATAAACTCTTCCGCGCTGGAAAAAGCCACTTGGTTGATGTATTTTTTGACCTCATCGGCTGTCATGCCGATGCCGTTATCAGAAATAGAAATTGTCTTGTTTTCTTTGTCGATCGCAATGTTAATTTCTGGTTCGCCAGTACCGCCGCTGTATTCCCCGGAACGGGAAACCATTTTGAGTTTAGCAATGGCATCGACACCGTTAGAAATTAGTTCCCGCAAGAAGACTTCGTGGTCTGTGTATAGCGACTTCTTGATAATCGGGAAGATATTCTCGGTATGGATTGTAATTGTTCCCTGTTCTAAAACTGTCATAATGGTTCGCTAGGTAATGTTTAGGAGTCAGAAGTCAGCAGTCAGGAGTTATTAGTTAATAGTTAGTGGTTATTCGTTGCTCTGTCCAACAACTGTCAACTGTCAACTGTCAACTGTCAACTGTCAACTGTCAACTGTCAACTAACTATTTAATGATTTTGGGCGATCGCGCTACCTTTTGCCAAAGGGATTACCACAAAAAGCTGATTCGGTTTCCCACACATCATAGCTTACAGGGGCAACCGCAGCAGGAAAGTCGCGCCTCGCCCCAATTCGCTGCGGGCGGTGAGGGTGCCGCGGTGGGCCCGGGCGATGGTTTGGGCGATGGCCAATCCCAAGCCCGAGCCCCCGGTATGGCGCGATCGATCGCTATTTACTCGGTAGAATCGATCGAAAATTCGCCTGATATCTTTGGCTGCAATCCCGATTCCCGTATCTTGCACCT
>JBOFTL010001195.1:0-1789 GCA_051652045.1 Microcoleus sp.
CTACCGCTACTTTATCAGCAGCTATCTAAAAACTTATTCCAGCCTGCGGGAACAGCAAATTTGCAGCAAGAACTAGAATATCGCAGCCAGAAACCCGACTAAATTGTTGAAGAGGGAGAGGGGGAGGAGAGAGTTTTGAGTGTTGAGTTTTGAGTTGACAGTTGATAGTCGATCGATTGATAGATAACTGTAGGGGTGAAGCATTCGGGCGATAAAATCTGCAATAAGTTTTAGGTTTTATACCCGAATGCTTCACCCGGAGGCCTCCGCGATCGATTACCAATTACCAATTACCAATTACCAATTACCAATTACCAATTCCCAATTCCCAATTACCAATTCCCAATTCCCAATGCCCAATGCCCAATGCCCAATGCCCAAGTCCCAATGCCCAATTCCCAATGCCCAATTCCCAATTTCCATTCACTTACTGAGGTTTTATCATGAAAGTTTCATCCTTCACAAACGATCGCGAAGATTTACTCACAAAGTTAGATCGGTGGTTTTCTCAAACACCGGAGAGATCGCTCGAACAAGCTTACCAAGCTGCTTTGAAAATCAAATCGATCGAAGACGAACATTTCAATGGTGGTAAAATTTCGACAGACTCAGCCTCGGGCGATCGAAGTCAATATCTGTTATCTTTCGCGATCGGAGATTTTGAAAAAGAATTGAATGTTGCAAAATTAAAATTAGCCGAATTCAAAGCCAGTCGCTTTGTAGTTGGCGGTTCGCTTTCTCCTCATTCAGCCAAGTTGAAATTTGTAGATGAGGTATTAGCTAAATACCTCGATCGACCTGACTCGACCGCCGCATTAGCACCCTCCCAAACCGAAGAATTTCATTCGAATACAGTTCGCGGACAGTCTCACTCAGTAACTCTAGATGTTGTTGGCATTAAGACTGATTCCCAGAAAGCAAGTTTTTTACCCAACTCACTCAAGAGAACTCTGGGAAGAGTCAAAAAAGAGTTAAATCCCAACTCGGAAGCCGAAGTTGTTAAAAACTTCCATACCTCTAGAAGCCAAACAAACACGGCAATCAAATTTTTGCTGGTACTGATTCTGCTACCGATGCTAACGCAGCAGGTATCCAAACATTTTTTAGTGGTCCCTATCGTTGACCACCTGAGAAACGAACCTGAATCTCAAGCTTTTCTCAACTCGGAAATGAAAGAAGAAGCCCTTAAGGAGTTGCAAAAATTTGAAGAAGACCTCAAGTTTGAAAGTTTGTTGAATAAAACTCCTGAAGTTGTTTCTCCAGAAATCCTGGAGGAGAAAGTCAAACAAAAAGCCGACGAAATCGTCAAAGCCTACCACATTAAAAGCAATAATGCGGTTAGTAACGTGTTCGCGGATTTAATAGCTGCTGGCACCTTTGCTTTGATTATGTTCGCTAGAAAGCAAGATGTCTTAGTCTTGAAGTCTTTTATGGGACGTATTTGCGGCGATCTCAGCGATAGTGCGAAGGCTTTTATCCTGATTTTAGGCACAGATATTTTCGTAGGATTTCACTCGCCGCACGGTTGGGAAGTTATCTTGGAAGGATTGGCAAGTCATTTGGGTATTCCAGCAAACAGGAATATAATTTTCCTGTTCATCGCAACTGTTCCTGTTGTGTTAGATAGCGTCTTTAAGTATTGGATTTTCCGATACATGAGCAAGTTATCTCCCTCGACAGTTGCCACGATGAGAAATATGAATGAGTAACCTTTTTACTCTTTTACAGAACTACGCGCGCACTCTATTTGTAGGGGTGCGCAGTGCGCACCTTACCTCTATTTGTAGGG
>JBOFTL010001196.1:0-11397 GCA_051652045.1 Microcoleus sp.
AGTTATTGCTTTGCTTGCTAGCAAGCAACAGGGAAATCTTTTTGAAGGGGCAACAGGCAACAGGCAACTCTCAGCAGGGAAATCCCCTTGAAGAGGCAACAGGCAACTCTCAGCAGGGAAATTTCCTCAATCCAAACACTCGGTTACTAACTCTATATATGGGGATTTTTTCTAATAATTTTAGACTTAAAAATGAGGCAACAGGCAACAGGCAACAGGGAAATAGGTCATTACCAATTACCAATTACCAATTACCAATTACCTATTTTACTTTGCCAAGGTCAACTGCAATGGCACTTCTCAAATCTGTCCTAGATGTGATGCTGATACTTCCAAAGATTTAAGTGTCAGAGTGCATTTGTGTCCCCAATGCCAGTATCAAACCGATCGAGATGCAGCAGCAGCGCAGGTTGTTAAAAAGCGAGGAATATTATCAATCAGTACCGATGGACAGTCGGGAAATCAACAAAATGTCTGTGGAGGGGATATTGGCTTGGGCAACCCTTTGAAGCAGAAAAGCCTAATAGCAATAAAAGGCAAGCCCCCACTATAATCGCGTAGCGATTTAGTGGTGGGAGGATGTCACTATTTAGCTACTGCTGCACCGACTTTGGCGGCGATCGCGCTTAAAGCATTGCGGTTGCCTTGCAACAGCGCGTTATTTTGCTTGACCATGCTGCCGCTTAATTGTGGAGGAGCTGGCAGTTGCACACCTAATTTTTGAGCGATCGCCCGCACAATTTGCCGATTTCCTAACAATAATTGGTGATTTTGTGTTGCTAAGTCACCACTGCCCGCACCTGCTACGTTCGGTACGGTTGCACCTACTTTCTTGGCGATACTGGTAAAAATAGCTCTGTTTTGCAAGATTAACTGTTGGTTTACTTGCAAAGGATCGCTGCCGGATGGCACTGCGTCGTTGCCAACTGTCGCACCTAATTTAACCGCAATATTTTTAGCTGTTTGACGATTTTGCAATAGTAATTCCCGGTTTTGTTTGACGATAGCCTGTTCGTTAGCTTGGACAATCACTGTATCCTTGGCAACAGGCGGTTGCAAAACTTCACTAGAGCCGCCAAATAACCCGGTTGCCAATAAACTCGCGGTTAAACCAACAAGTAATTTAGACATTTTTTCTACCTCAATATGCGTGTTTTTTTCGCGCAAATATTCATCTGCGCCATTTACTAAAGGAAAGATATCAAGGTCATCTGCAGGTGTTTGTTAAAAATATTACATTTTGTTGCGACTAATGCAAAAAGTGCAAGGTTGCATTGCAATTTTTTCAACTGGAAGATCGCAAGTAGGTTTTTCCGATCCCAGTTATTAATATTTTTGATGGCAGGTGCAGTTGAAATCGCACGCCATACGCGCGAAGGGGGAAGTAAAAAATAAAGAGGGTTTTTAACTCGGATTTGTTTGAGTGCCTAAAGCTGCCGCCGCGACTCCGAAAAGCAAGACTCCAGCGCCTGCAAGTACCGCCGGTGCGGGCATTTCGCCGAATACCAAATAACCAAAATAACTCGCACCTACAGGTTCAAATAAAATCGCTAAAGTTACCAAAGTCGGGGAAATTCGCATTACGGCCCAGTTAAAAACGGTGTGCCCGATTAACTGAGGGACGATCGCCGTTAATAAGATGCAAACATATACAAAATGGGAGTAACCCGTATAGCTGGTGTTGAAAGCGAGGGGGAGGGGCAATAGGGCGATCGCGGCAGCAGTATAGGCGATCGCGCTGTAGCCGCTAATTCCCAATCCCCGACGTTGGGCTTCCCTACCCAACAGCAAATATAGGGAAACCGCCCAGGAACCTGCTAAGGCGAGGAAATCGCCCAGCAATTGGTTGTTACCGCCATTTGCGGGGGAGGTACTGGCGAGGGCGATCGCGATCGTTCCCACAAGGGCGATCGCAATTCCCGTCGCAGACAGTTTGCTGAGTTTTTCGCCGAACCAAAATCGAGACAGCAGGGCCACCCAGACGGGATTTGTAGTAACGAGGGCTGTGGAAGCGGCGATCGAAGTATAACTAAGTGAGGTAATCCACAGAGCGAAGTGAGCGGCGAGGCAGCAGCCCGCAGCCGTTGCGTAGAGCCAAGCTGCGGGTTGCACTGCTTGTTGCAGGAGTTTCGGCCAAGCGGGAAGTATAATTAGGGCGGATAAAGTGAGGCGAGAGGCGGCGAGTACCAAACTGAAACCGACGCTGTTTGTACCAGCTTCTTGGTTGGCCAGCCGAATTAAGATTGAGGAAGTTGAAATAGCTAAAATTCCGATAATTAAGATAAGGGCGATCGACCATTTCGGCGGCTGTTTGGAAAGATTTATTGTCATAATTATGTTCGATAAAAATGTTCTGTAGATTTGTAGGTTGGGTTGAACGAAGTGAAACCCAACATCAACAAGACTTACGATCGCATTCTATCTTTCGGGTGCGCAGTGCCCACCTTACGAATATATATAATTATCTATGTAGGGTGCGCAGTGCGCACCTTACGAATATATATAATTATCTATGTAGGGTGCGCAGTGCGCACCTTACGAATATACATAATTATCTATGTAGGGTGCGCAGTGCGCACCTTACGAATATACATAATTATCTATGTAGGGCTTGCACTGCGCACCTTACCGATTACCGACATATTATATTGCGGACTGAAGTCCATACTACGAACTGTTTCGATCGCGATCGATCGAACACAATTTTAATCGCACTTTAATCCAGCAGCGGCCGCTGTGGAATATTTGACAGGAACAAAAGCAAGGCCGAATTGCTGTTTCGGACACTTGACAATATGCACTAATTCACTTGGAGGATCGAGCCGATCGCCATTTTCTCCAAACTTAACAACTCCCGTTACTCCTGCTAGTGTAAAATCGGAATCGGCAAGAGTTTTTTGCATTCCTTCGCGGCTGGGTTGCTGCTGCATTTCTATTGCTTGAATTAGTGTCGCAGCGGCATCGTACGCTAAAGCTGTATCGGTATTTATTGTTCCCTTCCACAACTTTTGAGCTTGTTGGGGAAATTTTTTGTTGCTGCTGCTTGAGGGATGCCAAGGAACTAATATGGATAATTTGTCCCAAGCTTTTAGCTGGCTAACTGCTTCTAAAGTTTGCGGTTTGTACATTACCCAGCGTCCCACGATCTTACTGCGATTTCGATCGGCTGTTACCGTCGCGATCGCGTTGCTTAATGAGTTAGTAACTTGACCGTCTGGGGCCAGGACGATCGCGGTTTTTCCTGTTCGTTGGATTTCTTGTAAAGCTTTCTGGGGGTTGAAATTGCTTTTCGATAAATCGGACTCGCGGATTTTGACAATTTGTCCTTGTTTCTCTTGAAAATACTTGTTAAAAGCCCGCGTCAAATAAGAACTTGATGAACTGCCAGGATTGGATAAAACTGCTGCTTTCTTAAAACCAGATTTTAGCAAATTATTTGCTAAAATCTGAGAAGAGAAAGTGGTAGAATAGGAGACGCGGAAAAAAACTTTTTTGCGATTTTCTGTCAGTTCTTCCGTAGTGCTTCCTGGTGTAATCAACACTAAGTTATTTTTGTCATAAGTATCTACCGCAGCTACCGTCATTTCGCTGGCATAGTGACCGACTACGCCTAAGATATCTGGCTGTTTTGTCAGCCTATTTGCTGTTTTAATTGCCTCTGATTCCAGATTTGAATCGTCAGCAATGACGACTGTCAGACCTTTACCTTTAATCGCTTTTCCTGCTAAAAAATCTTGGCCGGGAAAATCGCTAATGCTGCCCTTATTACCGATAAGTCCTAAATTTACTTGGGTTTGGGCTTGGGCGACGCCGCGCAACAGTTCTTTTGCCGAATCTACATTAATTGAACCATCCGGTTTTTTCAGGATGGGAACGGCAACCGCGATCGTGTAACTGTCAATATCATTCGCTTTCAACCAAGCATTGTTCATGTAAATCAAAGTTTCGGGGTCGATGCTATCTTCTTGCTGCCAGGATTTTTTGAATAAATCGAAGGCCGATCGATAGTTTGAATTACCAAATTCTGCAACTCCTTTTTGCTTGAGGCGAGGTGCAGCAGTTTTCACTAGGATTTCTTCGCCACAACTTAAAGCATCTCCTGAAATTAAAGGACAATTTGGAGGTTTAATCGCGCTTAAAAATTTGGGGGTTATCACTCCCGCTACAATTCCTGCAACTGCTAAGGGCGGTAAGTAAAAGAGCGATATTCGAGTCAACCAATTGCGCTTTATGGTTGCTGATTCAAATGGTGGTAGCGATCGCAAATCTTGCAATACGCCCGCAGCAGATTGAGAGCGATCGTTAAAGTGATAGCGCACCATTTTATGCAAGATTTCTTTGAGATTGTCGCTAATTTGCGGCAGCGGGCGATCGAGATTTGAGTAATGCCAGACGAGTTCGCAAGTTTTGCGATCGGTAAAAATTTCTTCTATATCTAATCCAGCAATTGCTTGAATGGCGACGATTCCCGCAGCATAGATATCGCTGTTAGGTTTCGGCTGATTTTTCCACTGTTCCGGTGGCATATAACCTTCAGTACCGATCGCGCGACTTAGAGTTATATTACCGGATTCGATCGCCAAACTGCCGATCGCTTTGACAGCCCCAAAATCGATTACTGCAATTTTGCCATCCTTGCATCGAATTAAGTTTGAAGGTTTAATATCGCGGTGGATGATACCTCGAGAGTGAGCACAATCTAAAACTTCTAAAATATCTTGCAATAAATCGATGACTTGTTGTTCCTCTAACTTTTTGCCATCTTTAAGTTCTTCACTCAGAGATTTTCCTTCGATGTATTCTTGAATTAAGTAAAAATTGCCATTTTCTTGAAAGCGATCGATTAACTTGGGAACGCGCGGGCAATTATCGAGACTCTTCAGGGCTTTTGCTTCTTTTTCAAATTGGCTTTGGGCTGCTTGGAAAACCTGCGGATCGCAAGATTGAGGCGGCGGAATTTCCTTAACGACGCACAGGGGATTTTCGAGGCTACCTAAAGCATCAGTCGCAGTGTAGGTTGTAGCAAATCCTCCTTGACCTAATCGATCGATAATTTGATAGCGACCGCGCAGAATATCCCCTGATTCTAAGCTCATAAATTTTTGATAATTTTTCGATTAGCTGCACTTGTTGGTGTTAATTTTACCATGCGATCGGGATGGGTTCATATAAATTAATTTAAATTCTTTTTTCAAGATTGACTGTCAACTGTCAATTGTCAATCTGTTTGCTGTCAATTGTCACATCGATCGGGCACGGGGGAACCCCCTCCGCTTCGCCCTTACCTGTCAATTGTCAATTGTCAGCTATTGACTATCAACTAATATTCTGTGGGGTTGTATTTGTTGCGTCAGGGCCGGGGTGAAGCATTCGGACCTAAAATCAGCAATTTATTTCACAGATTGTCGCCCGAATGCTTCACCCCTACAAGTATATATAATCGATGCGAACTAGCAAATACAACAACTATCAACCATCAATTGTTTAACATAAATTTTGCAGGACTTGCAAAGCTTCAGAGGCTGATGGATAACGCTGCGGAAAATGGTAGCGAACCATGTTATCTAAAAAGCAAGTAAATGGCGAACTAACCTGTACTCGATCGCGCCAAATCAGATCGCCAGTATCTTGATTTACCTTGAGTTTTTTGGGAGATAAACCCGTGAGGGCCTGAATTCCAATCAAACCGACCGAGTAGATATCGCTGCACCATTTCGGCGAACCCATTATTTGTTCGGGTGGCATATATTCTCTGTGAGTTCCACCGTGCGATCGCGATTGACCTCGGCTATTTTGCGAGAAGTTAATTTCTTTAACTGCACCGAAATCAATTAACATTATTTTGCCATCATTAGCCCGCCGAATTAAGTTGTCAGGATGAATGTCGCGGTGGATGACATCGTGCTGGTGAACGAAGGCGAGAATTTCTAAAATCTCCTTCAATAAAGCACAAACTTCTGGTTCTTTCCAGGGAGAGTCTTCTTTTAATTCTTGACTCAATGGTTGCCCTTCAATGAATTTAACTATTAAATAGAAATAGCCATCTTCCTGAAAGCTAGCTAACAGTTCCGGGATGCGATCGTGGCAACCCAATTTGCGCAAGATTCGCGCTTCCCGATCGAACAGCTTTGTTGTTTCGATCGACTGACTTTTCAAACGTTTCACAGCACATAAAGGGCGATCGGGCAAGTGTTCGTCTTCAGCAAGATAAGTATCGCTAAACTCCGTACTCACTAAATGTTCGGTAATCCGGTAGCGAGTTCCTACCATTCTTTCTAGCATCGAATCTGACGGTACGGGGGGTTGAATTTTTGGTGGAGTATCTAACTGCACGTTTTGTTGTGTAACTCTCATCACGCAATCCCATAAATTTTTGTTGCGGACTTTTTCGTCCGGGTCGATAATTCCTGCATCTTGCAATACCTCTGTCAGGCATTGCCACAAATCTTGAGCTTTGATTCGCGCTAAAAAACCTATTGAATAGTGTCGCGCGATCGGATAATTTTCCTTGATTTGTTGATAGATCAAGCCCTCTAATACTCCTTGAATAATCGCCTGCTGCAAGCGATCTAAATGTTTGCCTGTTTTTTCCAGTACCAAATTATCTAGAAGGTTTGTAGCTTCCTCTGCATTAATTTCCTCTGCCTTCATAAATTTATGCCGTAGTTTCTAACAAGATCTGCGGACAGCACCAGAAAAACTTTTAACGAACACTTCAATTTCGCTGCGCATATTTACTCTTAAATTTTGTCAAGCCTGTCTGATGAATTTATTAGTAATCCAATTTACTGTAATTTGTCTAGCACTTGCAACATACTTTAATAAATATGAATTTTATGAACTCACAGCTCGGAATTATGAATTTTATGAAGTAGGGTGCGCACTGCGCACCTTACTGCTATTACTATTATAAAAAGGGGAGTTTAAACCTTTGCCTCACAGCAAAAGTCCGGCAGGGGTTTAAACCCCTGCCTCATAGCGTAAGTCGGTTGAAACCGACTGTTAGTTAGCAAAGAAATTTCGATGGATTTTAGTCCTCTAAAATAGGACTTAAGCTATGAGACAGGGGTTTGCAACCCTGTCGGACTCTCGGGGCGATCGACCGAATTGAAGAACTCTTGAAAAAACTCGATCGCTCGACAGTTTGACTGTCAACTATATATTTTGGTAAACTATTAACTGTGCTGTAATATGAGCCGGGGAATTAATTCCCCGGCGGGCTTCACCACCAGCGAAAATAAATCAGTTAGCTAATTCACAGTACAGAACTAGCATTAATAAAACGACCGGTTAAATCGGCAGGCGTCACATTTAAAACAGTTCCTAACAAAGCATTCGTCAAGCCAAATCTAATATTTGTAGCTTCCACCCGCCCGTTATTATCAGGATCTAAATCTCGCAGCGAAATCCCGCCCTTCGCCAACAAACTCGTGCCGCCGGATATAGTTGACGGATCTAATAGCAAAAGTCTCGGATCGTTGAGGCTGTAATTTACCTGTTCAAACGAGAGATTGCTGCTGGTAAATGCCGTACTAATTCCGATCGAATCGCTAGACTTGTCAAAATCCACAATTACCGCATCGGGAACCTCAACTCCAACTACTCTTTCTCCCGCCAAATCCACCCTCAAAACAAATACATCGCTACCCGTACCGCCTTGATAAACATCCACATCTACATCACCAATTAAAGTATCATTTCCATCGCCTCCAACTAACAAATCGATACCCCTACCGCCGCGTAAGAAATCGTTCCCCGCACCGCCATCAACAAAATCGCTATTTCTATCTCCAGTCAAGAAATCGTTACCGCTTTCTCCCAAAACATTGTCATCTGCTTTGCCGCCGTAAATAGAATCATCGCCCGCACCGCCTAACAAACTATCTCGGTCATCGTTACCAAAAATTCGTTCTGCATCGGACGAGCCCCTGACAGTATCGTTACCGCCGAGTACCCAAACTCCACCGGGAAAATTAGCGAGTTGTCCCGCTGCCAGTGTAATATTTTCGGGAGAATTGTCTCCTACCAAACGAGCGATGCCTGAATTATCCGGTGTAAGTGCCATAGCTGTAAATCGATCGAAATGTAATAATAGATGTTTTGCAACTCTTCCATCTTGGCACAGCCTCGATCGAAATGTTGCAAATTAAAATAAAAGTTAAAAGATGAGCTGATGCCAATTATCTTAGTTGAAAGCTTGAGTAAAGTTTATCCGGTAGCGATTAAAGAACCGGGACTTAAAGGAACCTTACAACATTTTTTCAGTCGCACGTACCGCGACGTGAAAGCTGTTGAGGGAGTTTCTTTCAGCATCGAATCGGGGGAGGTTGTGGGGTTTCTCGGGGCTAACGGGGCGGGCAAAACTACGACCCTAAAAATGTTGACGGGCTTGATTTATCCCTCTGCTGGGACAGTGCAAGTGTGCGATCGCACTCCGTTCCGCCGCGAGGTTGATTTCTTGCAAAAAATCACCTTAATTATGGGGCAAAAGCAGCAGTTAATTTGGGATTTACCAGTGTTAGATTCCTTGAAAATCAATGCAGCAGTCTACGGCATTCCCGATAAAGATTACCGCCAGCGAATCGGAGAATTGACGGAGATGCTGTCGCTGCAAGGCAAGTTAAATCAGCCAGTACGCAAGCTGTCTTTAGGGGAAAGAATGAAAGCGGAATTGATGGCGGCCCTGCTGCACCAACCGGAGGTATTGTTTTTAGATGAACCGACTTTAGGTTTGGATGTAAACGCGCAGTTTAGCGTCAGGCAATTCTTGCGGGAATACAACGATCGCTACCAGGCAACGGTACTTTTGACAAGTCACTACATGGCAGATATTACCGCTTTGTGCAAGCGGGTGTTGCTAATTCATGAAGGGCAATTAGTTTATGATGGCAGCTTGGACGGATTGCTCGATCGATTTGCACCTTATCGGGAAGTCAAAGTAGAATTATCTAATCCGGTGTCAAAAGATAAAGTTTCTACTTACGGTGAGGTAGAATCTATTGAAGGACAATCGGTGAGGTTTTTGGTAAAAAGGGAGGAATTAACGGTAAGTGTAGCGAAGATGTTAGCCGAGTTGGAAGTAGTAGATTTGACTGTTACCGATCCGCCGATCGAAGAAGTAATCGGCAGAGTTTTTCGCACGGGAAAAGTGTAGAGTTACCCCTAAATCCCCCCTAAGAAGTAGTGGAGATATCAAAGGTGAAAAACACGCCCTAAGTTGTTCGTGTAGTTCGTGTAGGTTGGGTCCAACGAAGTGAAACCCAACAAAATCAAACAATATCAAGCAACAGTGTTGGGTTTCGTGCCTCAACCCAACCTACGTCTTTTGATACACACTAAATAACTCATCCGTGTATCCGTGTCCGAATCCGTGTCGTGCTTTCTTTCTTCCTTCAAATTATGACAAAATTCATCAGAGTTGCCAAAACATTCTTAATTACCTACTACGCCTATATGCTCGAATACCGGGCAGAATTATTTTTGTGGGCTCTATCGGGGACGCTGCCATTTATCTTGATGGGCGTGTGGATGCAGGCGGCTGAAACAGGGGAATTCGGGCTGAAGTCGATCGACTTTGCACGTTACTTTTTAGCAGCATTCATTGTCAGGCAAAGCAATGTAGTTTGGGTGATTTGGGAGTTTGAGAAAGAAGTGGTGCAGGGTAGATTATCTTCTAAATTGTTGCAGCCTTTAGATCCGGTGTGGCATCATTTCATATCCCACGTTGCCGAAAGATTTGCGCGATTGCCATTTATAGTAGGATTAGTGCTGCTGTTTTTTACACTTTACCCGCAGTCTTTTTGGCTGCCTAGTTTGGGAAATGCTTTGCTATTTTTGCTGGTAATAATATTAGCTTTTTGCCTGCGATTTTTGATCCAATATACCTTTGCATTGTTTGCTTTTTGGCTGGAGAGGGCAAGTGCGATCGAACAATTTTGGTTTTTAGTTTACCTGTTTTTATCGGGAATCATTGCACCGCTAGAAGTATTTCCGGCAGCCGTGCGCGAAGTAATTTTGTGGACGCCGTTTCCTTATTTGATTCATTTTCCCGCTTCAATTTTGATCGGACTTCCGGTAGATTTAGGGCGCGGTTTGTTGGTAATGTTCGGTTGGGGCGCGGTGTTTTTTGTGTGGAATCGGTGGTTGTGGCGACAGGGTTTGAAACAGTATTCGGGAATGGGGGCTTAAACAGTCGATCGCAAAGTGTTCTTAAAGTTTCCCTTTTGAATATCGGCTGAACCAATGTTATTGTGCTGTCACCATTTCAGGCTGAATATCGGGGGATGCTGGCTCAAAACGCAGTACCATGATTTGCTCTGGAAGCAACCCGACAGACTCGTAAGTTCGTCCATCGCGATCGCTGAATTCAACCTCAAATGCAGCACCATCTGCTAGCATCTCAACTATCGTCCCAACCTGCCCGCGCCACAAATTGTACTGGGGAAGGTCAACCGTCAGGGCTACAATATCTAGCAACTTGCTTGTAGTGTTTATCATGTTTGTTACCTTCACTAATTACAAAGGATAACAGGTCGTTAATTTGGGAATTTCCGACCCGCGCTCAACGATCCAGCCACTCCGAAGAGTTGCATTTCTATATGAAAACCAATTTGATGAGAATGTAGATACAATTATTCAAATGGCTGAGACGGCTCATCAAATACAAGGATTCTGGCCCATGACGAAGCACTACCGACAAAGATTAGTTGCCGTAATTGCCCTATCGTTTCTATCTTTCACATCACCTTTGCTGTTGACTCGCAATGCTGCGGCTGAAAAGCTGAGCGCATCAAAGGCCAGTTCTCAAGAGATTAATGAGTTGATCAAGAAGTTAAAGAGTAACGATGAAAGAGAACTTGATACAGCTATTAGGAAGTTAGAAAAAATAGGTCAACCAGCTATCCCTGATTTGATTGAGGCCTTGCAAGATCAGAATTTGCTAGTGCGCCGGAGTGCTGCCCAGATTCTGCAACTAATTGGTGAGCCTGCTATTTTTGCCCTTGTCAAATCGTTGGAAAACTCAGATATGCAGGCACGTCGTCGCTTTGCTCCTGTGCTAGAGAAAATTATCAGCGATCGGTGGTATGTCTATCGATTCTCGACATCAGAAGCTAAAACTGCTGTGTCACAACTAACTCCCCTGCTTCAAGACTCCGATGCAGATGTGCGTAGCAGTGCAGCCTCTGTCTTGGGCAGAATTCATGCAGAAGCTAAAACTACAGTCCCACAGCTAATTTCCCTGCTTCAAGACTCCGATGCAGATGTGCGTAGCAATGCAGCCGAAGCTTTAGGGAGAATCAGTACAGAAGCTAAAACTGCCGTGCCGCAGCTAATTTCCCTACTTCAAGACTTCGATGTAGATGTGCGTAGCAGTGCAGCCTTTGCCTTGGGGATTAT
>JBOFTL010001197.1:0-4647 GCA_051652045.1 Microcoleus sp.
AAGTGGACGCCCTCTAGAAGCGATCGAAGACATCCCGGCAGCAGAACAGGAAGAGTGGGATATTTTCTACGCAGACGGCATCACGCCTGCCAGCCATGAAGTTCTGCCCTTGACGCGAGCGGTTCAGCAAGGAGAGATCGTCACTAATGAAGAATGGGTGCTGAGACGACCTGATGGCACAAAAATTACAATTTTGTGCAATGCCGGCCCCATCTACGTTAACGGTGCAATTACCGGAGGCGCGCTCGTCTGGCGCGATATTTCCGATCGCGTTCAATTGGAACGCGATCGGGAGCGCATTTTACGACAAGAGCAAGCGGCTAGGGAAGAAGCAGAACGCGCAAACCGGATTAAAGATGAGTTTCTGGCGGTGCTTTCCCACGAGTTGCGATCGCCGCTTAGCCCGATTTTGGGTTGGACTAAACTGATGCAAACCCATAAGTTAGATGCTGCTAAAACGGCTCAAGCCCTGGCAACGATCGAGCGCAATGCTAAACTTCAAACTCAACTGATTGATGACTTGCTGGACATTGCCAAAATTCTCCGCGGCAAGCTCAGCATGAATGTAGCTCCTGTGAATCTAGTATTTGTTATCGAGTCGGCGATCGAGACGGTAAGAGGTGCAGCCGTTGGCAAATCAATTTTGCTGCATCCGGTGTTACCGAATATCGGTCAAGTCTCCGGTGATGCGGCTCGACTCCAGCAAATTGTGTGGAACCTGTTGTCCAATGCTGTTAAGTTTACCCCCACAGGCGGGCGGGTAGAAATTAGGTTGTCATTAGTGACCGATCGTTCGCCACCTGCTGAAGGTCGATCGCCAATTACCCATGACAAACAACGTATAACTAAATACGCTCAAATTACGGTGAGCGATACGGGTAAAGGAATTAACCCCGATTTTCTGTCGCATATCTTTGAGTCATTCCGCCAAGAAGATGCTTCAACCAGTCGCAGGTATGGTGGTCTGGGCTTGGGGTTAGCGATCGTCCGCTCTTTGGTTGAAGCACATGGAGGCACTATCTGGGCCCGCAGCAAAGGTGAGGGGCGGGGAGCGACGTTTACAGTCCAGTTACCCCTGCTGGATCTAGAGATGAGCCAGACAGATGAGTCGATCGCACAAGAAGAACCGGATTTGACGGGGATTCGAGTGCTCGCGGTTGATGATGAACCGGATACCCGTGAATTGTTTGCAGTATTGCTGGCTCAATACGGGGCAGAAGTTTTAAGCGTTGCATCGGCGGCTGAAGTTTTAGCTTCCCTGGAATCGTTTCAACCTGATGTTTTGCTTAGCGATATTGGGATGCCAGACATAGATGGCTATACCCTCATCCAACAGATTCGGGCTTTACCTGCCCAAAAGGGAGGGCAAGTTGTGGCGATCGCTCTGACAGCCTACGCTAGAGAAGAAGACCGACAGCGAACTCTGGCTGCCGGTTTCCAACACCATATCTGTAAGCCGATCGATCCAGACAGACTTGCTATGGTGCTGTGGCAGTTATTGAAATCTACTTCTTAACGATTCACTTTACGGCAAGACGCTGGCGTTTTTTAATCAACCATCCGATTCCCAAAGCCAAGCCGGGAACTACCGTTCCCTCGGGTATCGGTACGGTTGTCGAGTCGTCAGCTACGCGGTAAACCGCCGCTGTGCCCATGCGAAACATATCTGAGTACCCGCACTCTGTAATTCCAGGCGGAATTCCCGGCGGACATTCGATCGGAAGATAGGCCCGAGTGAAGCCGCGACTTTCTGGCTGGGTTGACAAAGTTGCGCCTCTTGAATTCTTTGCTTCAAATTTAGCTGGTGGGTTCCTATTGATGCCAAAGATATCTGCTCAAATCGATCGACAACGTTTGGCAAATCAACCTGACAAATGTCTCGCATACCGCCCTAGCCAAAGTTTTGCTGTCGATCGACTTTCTTGCTGCTATTTCCTCAACTTAACTATTGCTCCCAATCCGAGATTTATTTGGAAAATTGGGGCAAAGTTAAAGTAAAACAGGTGCGCCACAGCTCATCAGTTTCAGAAGGGTCGGAGGGATTGCTAGAAACCTCAATCGTACCGCCCAAATGCTCTACTAAACACTTGACCAAAGCCAGTCCCAAACCAGTGCCGGGAATGGCTCGATCGGTAACACCTGTACCGCGGCGGAACTTTTCAAAGATATGGGGCAAATCTTCACTAGAAATACCCCGGCCGAAATTAGTTATTTTCAACACAATCCGGCCGCCAGCTTCAGACAGATCCACAACTACCGCAGTCCCAGCAGCCGCAAATTTGCCAGCATTAGTCAGCAATTCCTGCAGGATGCGTTGGATGCTCTCGAAATCGGTTTCCAAATAGAGCGATCGCCTCGGTAATTTCGCCTGCAGAGTTAATCCGTTATCGACCCATTTTTCCTCAAAAATTCGAGCCACATCCTGAATTAAAGGATTGATTTCGATCTTGAGGCGAGAGAGTGGTGCTTGCTGGGACTCTAACTCTTTTAGCTTTAGCAGATCGCCAATCAGATTGATTTCCTGAGTGCATTTTTGATCCAGAATATCCAAATACTTAATTCGCTGCGCCGGCGAGAGATCGAATTCCCGCAGATTCCGAACTGCCATCCTGATAATTGTTAGAGGAGTTTTCAATTCGTGACCTACGGTGTCGAGGAATTCATCTTTGACTTGATTTAACCGCTGCAGTTGTTCTACTTGCCTGCGCGATTGTTCGTACAACTTTGCCTGTACGTCGAGACTTTGTTTCAATTGAGATGTTCTATCTTCAACCAAAGCTTGTACTTGCTTGAGGGTCTGAGTTTGGATAATCGCTGTACTCAATTGAGTGGCGACTAATTCCACAACTTCTAATTCTTCTGGCTCCCAGTGACGGGGTAAGAAGTTTTGCAACACCAAGAATCCCAAAACAGTTCCTTGTCCGTTTGTCCCTACCAGGGGAACCAATAAAACTGCACCGACTTCTTGCAGTTTTAAGATTTGTTGGACTTGTTCTTGCTGTTGCCAGAAGATTTCGCTGGCGTCGGCAATGGCAAAGGATTTGGGAGCTTGTTTGAATGCTGCTTCGCACCAACTCGATTCCGACATCCAAAAATTAGGAAATCGATCGGATTTTGAATTAGGTATTTTGGATTTGGAATGAGAATTTTTTTCCTTATTTTTCGTTTTGGATGTGGAACTTTTTTTCCGCCCCTCTATTGGTTCAATTGTTTGTTGTCTGGCATCTTGTTGCAGAGGGTACTCACAAACTAATTCAACTTTTGCTTTGGGAACTCGATGGGGAGAGCGAGTTTTAAATAGAGGATCTGTATATTTCAACATCAGGATTTGACCTCTATTTACTTGCAATGTAGCGACTGTTTCTGCGATCGCTCGCTGCAAAATTAAATCGATTTCTGAATTGGTGTCGATCGCTCCTGCAACTTTACTGAGGAGATTTTTGTATTCAGCTTGCCGCTGTAACTGCTGTTTTAAACTGGCGATTTCTCGATTTTTTTGAATTCGATCGATCGCTGATGCGATCGAGTCAGATACGGTTTCTAGGAGCTGCACATCTGCTTGTGACCATTCATGAGGCTGTGACTTGCCGATAATAATCGTGCCATTTACTGCCCCCTCAAATCGAGTTGATGCGGCTAATATTGCCCGGAAAGGAAGTGCGGTTAATGAGGTAGCGGGCGCGCTTGCTGCCGGAGAGTTTTGAATGTCGGAAATCGCAACTATCTCGCCATTTTTCAGGACTTCAGCTAGAAGGGGATGTTCCAGTATAATTAAGGGTGAATCTAATGTTGTTGTTTGGGGAAATTGTGGCGATTGAGTTAAACCTGCTGGGGGATCTGCGCGATCGCTTTTGTTTTGCCACCAAGCATTCGGAATTACTGCTTTGCGATCGACAACTGCAGCAATTAAACAGCAATCTGCCTGACAAGCAACTCCCAAAGTATTGGCTATTTGCAACAGGATTTCTCGCTCCGAGTTAGTAGCGACTATTTGAGCAACTTGTCGCCCGATTTGGGCAGGATCGATCTGGTGCTGCATTATTCGATCCAGAAATTTTTGAACTGATACGGTGGCCGCTAGCTGCGGTAGATGCAATTTGCCCGACTCTAACAGCGATCGCTCGATTTGAGCAAAATCTTGATTTCCCTGGTAATTTATCATGACAGCCAAGCGTTTATTTTAAGATGTTTGAACCTGCTGGCGGTAGTTTATTTGCTCCGCTGCTGACAATTAAGTCGATCGAGCCTGGAACAGAAAAAAGCTAGAGATTTACTTTTTTTCATAAAAAAATAATGCTGTAGCAGCAGCACGCAAACTTGCCATTTCGAGCCAACCAGCTACATCAGTATCTAGCTTTTGTAGAGAGTGCTCGATCGCACCCCTCTGTCTCACCCGTGATGTTTCTTATTTCAGTTTGTGATCGCAAGATTTTTTTTTTGTGATGCAAGTACGTGAAGTGTGTGATATCGATCGCAAATCAGAGGCAGATGGGGAGAGGGGGAGTGAGAGAGGCCCAGAGCGGGAGAGTGAGAGAAGCGGAGAGTGGGGTAGCAACTGAAGGTTAATTTATGCCCATACATAGCTAAATTTAGCTAACAGGCGGGAATCCCCAGCCCATAATCTTTGATTTGGGGTGGGATGAGAGT
>JBOFTL010001198.1:0-4546 GCA_051652045.1 Microcoleus sp.
GTTTTAAAGACAAAACTAAAGTTGTACCTTCGTATCTCAATTTATAACCCCACTGCTGGGCAGATTTGAGATGGAAAGTATATTGTACTTGTAAGGGCGATATTTGCTGCCACGCCAAACGCGCAATTACCGGGTCATCATCGAGGCGAATAATATCAGTTTGAGCGGTAGTATTATACAGCGTTAAAGTAAACGCCCGATCGCCCTCTTGTACGGTAACTGGGACGGGTATTTCTAAGGGAAATAATACCTCGGTCCAGCCGGAAACTTGGCGCGATCGAGCGCTGCGAATAATCGATCTCACTGGCACTGCATCCTTGACAATTCGCACTTCCGATGCTTTAATCCAAGCACCGTAATCGAGTTTAATCCATTCTCCCTCGCGCCCGATAACTGTTGCTCTAGTTCCCTTCGGTAGCGGTGTCATTCGCGAAAAATCCGTACTCGCGCCGGTTCTGGAAACACCAGGATCTGCCGTTACTTCTGCTACTTCCAAATCGGCTGGAGATAGAATAGAAATTCTGCCAGTACCTTGTTGGGAAATCGTGCGATCGTTCATGGTTAATTCAAAAACAGGCAATCCCAAATCTACGGTTTTTTCCGGAGATGTTTCTCCCCCCCTTACTAAGGGGGGGGTGGAGGGGGTGGAGGGGGTTTTAGCACAGCCTTGATATTGTTCGATACTGCTTTTTTGCAGGAGAGATTTTTCGCCTAAAAGTACGGATTTGTTGTCGGGTAATTGAACTTGCGATCGCGCTTGTAACGGAATAGTAACGCCTGCCAATTTTACCGAAACTTTAGCATTAACAGGGGCGATCGCGCCAAAACAAATATATTCCCCCGGCAAACTCGCTACATCAACTTTTGGAGTCAGGGAATCTTTAGCAAAAGCCAAACCTGCGGGGATTTCCGGCTGGTTAGATTGGCGAGTTACTCTAACAGTAACTTCGCGATTTTCGTGACGCAATGTAAAAACATTAACTCCAATTTGCAGCGGAACAGTCGGGGCAAAATGACCGGATGCAGTGCGCGAAATTCGGTTGCCATTTATCGAAACATCGCCTGCGGGCGGTGCCGTACCGATGATAAAAATGCGATCGGCTGTAGTTTGGTGGTTGGCGGGAGGATAAGCGACAAACAAAGGTTGAACGGCAAAGGTTGCAGAGGCGATCGCAATTATCATCCCAAATACAAACAATCCTAAAATTTTTCTCATTTTCAATCAGTAGAAGCGATCGGGAATAATCATTATACAGTACCAGAAAATCTCATAATTATGAGATCCGGTCGATCGCCATCACAAAAACTGAACCCCACTACGAACTAATATTAAGGTCAAGAAAGTAATTTCAACCGCCGCAATTACTAAAGTATGAGCACTTTGAATTCCCGCCACTAAAAGTGTAGCAGCAGCTTGCAAATTGCCAACCATAACATCAATAACCTGTAGGGGTTGGTAAAAGTTCGATCGGCTCGATTTCCGGCAAAAATCTCGTTCCTTCTAAAATTGACAGATTGAAGGCTTCTTTAACTTTGCCGATCGTTGTAAATTGACTGTAAGGCATAGGACAGTTGAGAGTTGAGAGTTGAGAGTTGTAGTGCGAGCGTCCCCGCTCGCGATCGATTGATAATTGATAATTGAGAGTTGAGAGTTGTAGTGCGAGCATCCCCGCTCGCGATCGATCGTTATGCAGCAAGGAAGTAAAATCGTCGATCGGGTGAGGAATCGTAACTTAAATTCGCTGCAATTTTGCCGTCCTCGGATCGATGATTTTGCGACCCAAACCCGAAAACTTAATTGCCAAATTAATCTTATCTCCCGTACCCAAAACATGAGTGATTTCCCCAACTCCAAAAGCAGGATGAATCACTCGATCGCCAGCTTGCCAATCTACCAATTTACCGCTTGTTTCCTGTTGGGGATTTCGCGAATTAACTGCCGAATTACTAACTTTTCCCCGACTCGCAGCCGTTTTTCCCCCCTGAGTTTTTTTCGCACTTCCAGCTAGTAACTCTCTCGGCAATTCCCCTAAAAATAGCGAAGGCACGCAAGCTTCCCGATAACCTCCCCACAAACGGCGTTCGCGGGCGTGCGTTAAAAATAGCTGTTCCCGAGCTCTGGTAATTCCGACATAGCACAAACGGCGTTCTTCTTCAATAGCTTTCGGGTCATCCAAACTGCGGAAATTCGGGAATAAACCCTGTTCCATGCCTACTAGAAATACCACGGGAAATTCTAACCCTTTTGCCGAGTGCAGCGTCATCAAAGACACCCGGGGATCTTCTTCTTGTAAGTCATCTAAATCGGAGGCTAGAGATACTTTAGCTAAAAATGCTGTCAGCGTTTGGTCTTCGTTTTGCTCTTCAAATTGCAGCACGGCGTTGTACAATTCTCTGACATTTTCGATGCGATTTTCAGCTTCATCGGTGCCTTGATTGTTCAAATCGGTAATGTAACCGGAATCTTCGATAATTCCTTGGACGATTTGCGATGCTGGCAGGTTTTCAACTTGCTTTTGCCAGTGAGAAATCATCTCAGAAAATTTGATAATCTGTTTGGCCGATCGACCTGCTAAAGTATTGACAGAAGATGACTCGCTGAGGATTTCCCATAACGGAATTCCCAATTGAGTCGCAGCATCTTCGATTTTGCCAACAGTTGCATCGCCGATGCCGCGGCGGGGTGTATTGATAATCCGTTTGAGGCTGACACTATCATCTGGATTGGCGATCGTGCGCAAGTATGCTAAAATATCTTTGATTTCCTTGCGATCGTAAAACTTCAAACCGCCGACAATATTGTAGGGAATATCACATCGCATTAAAGCTTCTTCAAACGATCGCGATTGAGCATTCGTGCGGTAAAGAATGGCAAAGCTGCTGCCGCTTTTAAATTCGGGATTCTGCCTTTTTAAAGTATGAATTTGATTTGCTACAAACTCCGCTTCATCCAATTCATTGTCAGCCCGCCAGACAACAATCGGTACTCCCGCCTCCCGCGTCGGACGCAAAACTTTCTCAATGCGTTCGGTATTGTTTGCGATCAAGTGATTTGCCAGCAGCAGGATGTTTTCGCGCGATCGATAGTTCTCTTCTAATTTTACCATCGTTTGAGTGCGATCGTCCGGCAAATCGTCGCCGAAATCTTCTTGAAATTCCAGCAATATGGTATAATCGGCCATGCGAAAACTGTAAATCGACTGATCGACATCGCCGACAACAAAGATCGATCGATTTTGCCAGTTATCAAAACTTCTCGGATTTTGATTGTTGGTAACTATCAGCCGAATTAAATCGTATTGAGTGCGATTCGTATCCTGATATTCATCAACTAAAATATGTCGGAACTTGTGATGCCAGTAACTCAACACTTCTGCGTTTTGACCCAACAACCGCACCGGAACTAAAATTAAATCGTCAAAATCCAAACCATTGTTTGCCGCTAAAGCATCTTGATAGCGGCTGTAAACATCAGCAATAACTCGACCCCTGTAATCCGGTTCTGATGCTAGGAATTCTTGAGGCGACATCCCTTGATTTTTTGCATTACTAATCGCGTAGCGGACTTTGCGCGGGTCGAATTTTTTGTCATCTAGATTGAGAGTTTTCGTAACAATTTGTTTGATAATATTTTGAGCGTCAGATTCATCGAAAATCGAGAAATTCTTTTTCCACTGGCGGCCTTTTTCATCTTGATATTTTTCAATATCGTAGCGGAGAATTCTGGCGCAGAGAGAGTGAAAAGTCCCCATCCAGATATGTTTGGTAATCGTGCGATAAATGCGCGATCGCAGCCTCATCTGTTCCTCGGGTGCTAACTCTGTTAAAGGCTTGCCCAATTCCGTTTCAGCTTGTTGAGTTGCGAGTAATTTCTCAATTCTTTCTTTCATTTCCCTAGCGGCTTTATTTGTAAAAGTCACCGCCAGAATATTTTCAGGATTTACTCGGTGCGTGCGGACTAAATTAGCCACCCGATAAGTTAAAGCCCGCGTTTTTCCTGAACCCGCACCCGCCACTACTAATAAGGGCCCGTTGAAGTGCGCGACGGCTGCCCGCTGAGAAGGGTTGAGGTGACTTAGAAAATCCGTTGTTTGAGTCATGGCGAAGAAGGAAGAAGGAAGAAGGAAGAAGGAAGAAGGAAGAGGGAAGAAGGAAGAGGGAAGAAGGAAGAAGGAAGAGGGAAGAAGGAAGAAGGAAGAGGGAAGAAGGAAAAAGGCAGAAGTAAGAGGTAATAATAGTAACGGTTTCAGCGTTTGAGAGCGTCCTAACCGCCTTAGCGATTTCTATATGGCATTTTTTAATGCAAGGTGCGCGATCGCGCACCTTACAGTATAATACCAAATCCAGGTTTGGTATCCCCTTTATTGTCATTGCGAGCGTAAGCGAAGCAATCGCAAAGACTCTGAGAGTCAACCACCCACCACTAATCGGAGTACCGATATAGTGGGGGCTTGAAAGAGCCTAGTTGACCAGTCTAAGTGTATAAAATCACTACGTTTAAGGCAAGAGTTAAAGACCTACCAGAGAATGCGTAGCTAGTTCTCTG